>JAFNGD010000243.1:0-9562 GCA_017885365.1 Nitrospirota bacterium | reverse complement strand
GNNNNGANGGNNGGCGCNGNNGNGTTCNCCCNGNNCGNNCNCNCCGGATGGAACGTCACGTCGCCGCCCTTCCGGAGACGGACCTTCACGCCTGAACGCTCGATCTCCAGCTCGGAGATATCGCTATTCTTGAGCATTTCAATGAGTTCTTTCAACTCTTTCAGATTCATGATTGCTCCTTTTCGTGGACCGCAGGGACAGAGGACATCGCGGAAGTCCCGGCCGGGCCACGCCTGCGGCTGATCAAAGACAGCATCACTGCTTGACGCGTTCGATGAAGGTCCCGGTCCGGGTGTCGACCTTGATGATATCGCCTTCGTTCAGATAGAACGGCACCTTCACCACAGCGCCGGTCTCCAGGGTGGCCGGTTTGGATCCGCCCGAGGCCGTGTCACCCCGCACGCCCGGGTCGGTCCGGGCGATCGCGAGCTCGACGAACATGGGAATGTCGATGTTGATGGGCTGCCCCTTGAAGTACAGCACCTTGATCTCCATGTTCTCCTTCAGATAGCTGATGCTTTCTCCGAGCTGTTGTTCGCTCATGGAGAGCTGTTCATAACTGCTGGTGTCCATGAACACCCGGTCCTTGTCGGCCGCGTACAGATACTGCATGGTCTTTTCCTCGAGCTCGGGGACATCCACCTTTTCGCCCGACCGGAAGGTCCGGTCGATCACGTTCCCGCTCTTCAGACTTTTCATCTTGGTCCGGACAAAGGCGCCGCCCTTGCCCGGCTTCACATGCTGGAACTCGACGATGATATACGGTTCACCGTCGATCTCGATCTTCAAACCGTTCCGGAACTCTGCTGTCGATACTGGCAATTCCTTATTCCTCCTCGTGTGCGTTCTCTGATTGATTGGTCGGCATTCTGCGATCACAGGTCCCGGGGCAGAATGGTCAGGACCCGGTGGCCCCGTTTCGTCACCAGCACCATGTCCTCGATCCGTACGCCGCCCCAACCGGGGATATACACACCCGGCTCCACGGTGAACACCATCCTTTCCCTGAGGTTTACTTTGGAAAGGGCTGCGACGGTCGGTGCCTCGTGGACCATGAGGCCGATCCCATGACCCGTGGCATGGCCGAACTGTTTTCCGTGGCCTGCTTTTTCGATCAAGGCCCTGGCTGCCCGGTCGATCTCGGCGCAGGCTATGCCCGGACGGACAGCATGGATGGCGCTCTGCTGCGCACGCAGGACCAGGTCATGGACCTCGCGCTGCCGGGCGTTCGGACGGCCCACACACACCGTCCTGGTGATATCACTGTAATAGCCGTCCGCCTCGGCGCCGAAATCAAAGGTCACGAGGTCGCCGGCCTGAAGCCGCCTGCCTGACACCGATGCATGGGGCATGGCGCCGTTTCTCCCGGAGGCAACAATGATGTCGAATGCCGCCCTGCGGGAGCCCTTTTCGCGAATGAGCATTTCAAGCCGAAGCCCCAGTTCCTGCTCGGTCGTGCCGGGCCGGATGCGGGGCCTCAGTTCCCGGAAGGCCTCTTCAGCCCGTCGGATGGCCTTCCGGATCAGTGCGAGCTCGATAGAATCCTTCTCCTGCCGGATTTCGGCAACAGGGTCCTTCATCCCCCGCAGCCGAAGTTTTTGCTTCCTGAGCGCTTTCACACGGTCCAGGGTCATCGAGGATTCGTCGAACCAGAGGATAGCGGTGCCAAAGAGATCAGCCGCTGCCTTGATCGTCGTACTATGATCCTTCTTCTGGATCAGCAGCTTCGATCCCGAAGCTTCGGCCTTTGCCTGTTCCTGATAACGGAAGTCCGTGATCAATACCGGCCTGCCGGAAACCCCGAGGAGCACGCTTCCGGCCGAGCCGGTAAACCCGGTGAGGTACCGGACATTCTCACGCTGCGTCACGAGCAGGGTATCGATGCCCCGCTCCCGCATGGTCCGTCGGAGCCTGGCGATGCGTACCGATTCCTGCCGATCTCCCTTCATGTCTTGTTCGCGCTCTTGACCGCATGGACAGCGGCGCGGAGGCCGAGCAGGTAGCTCTCGGGACCGAAGCCGGTGATTTGGCCGAGCGCTACGCCGGAGATGAATGAGTGCTGACGGAATTCCTCGCGGCGGTAGATGTTCGAAAGGTGCACCTCGACAGCGGGGATCCCCGTCGACGCGATGGCGTCGCGCAGGGCGACGCTCGTGTGCGTATATGCCCCGGGATTGATCACGAGCGCCTGGCAGGTCCCCATGGCCTCCTGGATCTTCTGGACCAGTTCACCCTCGTGATTCGACTGGAAGAACGTGATGTCCGTACCGAGCTCTCGGGCCAGCGATGCAAGACGGCTGTTGATCTCGTCCAGGGTAACCGTACCGTAGATTTCCGGCTCTCGTTTTCCGAGGAGGTTGAGGTTGGGCCCGTGGATGACAAGGACGTTCATGATCCTCCTGCAAAATAAAAAACTGCCCGGGGCAGTTTTCGGATCTTATTCGCCTGTACGTGAATGATGGTTCAGAACTCTTTCAGCAGTTTCGGCACGGACATCCGGAGGAGGAACCTGCCCTTTCCAAAGTTGCCATCGGGCTTTATGATCAGCACCATGAAGTACTCGTCATTGAGGCGCCGCAGTATGATCATGGCCTTGTCCGCAATGACCGTGACCTCCTTGGTGGACCCGAGCTGCGACGCCTGCGAACCCCGTTCGATCTCCTTCAGGAGCGTGGCATACTCGACCGTCATGGACTGCAGGTCGATCTCCCTGTCCAGGGAGAACTCTTCCACCGAGATTCCGTCCACCCCTACCACGAGCGCGCCCAGCGCCCCCTCTGTTCCCTGTACAACCTCTTTCAGGATATCGACGAAGGGCATTATGATTCCTTTTCCTTCATGATGTTCTTTAACCACGATTCCAGGCGGTCGATGGTCTCTTTTCTTCTCGCCGTGGCTGCTTGGGGGCCGCGCGCGTCGGTACTATCGGGCACCGTTTCCGTGACGGTCTTCTTAGGCGCGGACTTATCGGGCGCCGGTTCAGAAGACCTCGGTACCTCTTTCATTGTCCCGAGCGCCTCTGCTGAGGCCTCGACCGGTGGCAAAGTCTCCGCGATCGTATCTGATGCCGCCGGCATATATTCTCTCGTTCCCGGTACTGCTGTGGCGAATCGCTCACCGCCGCTGTCCGCAGTGCCGGCCAGGGCACGAAGCTTCTCGATCTTCTGCTGCAGAGCCCTGTTCTCCGGCCGCTCTTCCAGCATGCCCTGATAGATCTCGATAGCTTTATCGTAGAACCGCTGCGATATGTAGAGCTCGGCGAGGGTGTTCGTATTCAGATCGTCTCCGCCCTCATCGCCGCCCGCCGCGGTCCCTGCCGGACTGCTCTTCTCGGGAGTAGCGAACGTCTCCGTGCCCCACGATACCGCCGTCAGGTCCTCGGTATCCGTTGACGCCATCGCCGGTGCCTCGCTCAGATCGAACGCAGGCATCTCGAAAGTCTCGGCAGCCAGGCCGGCAGGCCCCGGCTTCGGTACCGCTGGGTTCTCGACAGCAGGCGCCTTGATCTCCGGCGTAGGACCGGGCTGTTCGAGAGGTTCGATCTCCAGGATGTCCTCGATGATCTCTGCTTCATCACGGGCCGCGGGCGCAGGTGGTGGTGGCGGTACGGGCCGTGGCTGTTCGACAGGTATTGCGGGCGCTGCAGGTTCGGCGCCTGTCTTGGGGGCAGCGGGCGCAGGTGTCGGGGCCTTTTGTGCAGCGGAGGGAGCGCCGGGCGTTGATCCTACCGGCTTTGCAGTAGTTCCCGGGGGAACCGGTTTCGGTGGGACCGGAGCGACTGTCGCCGGCGCCGTTTGCGGAGCCGCAGGCGAAGTCGGCACTTTTGGCCGTGGGATCCGCGCGGAAATGTCCTTGCCGGCCTCGAGATCGGCAAGCAGCGACGGGAGTTCTTTGTCACCGGGATTCAAGGCGAGCGCCGCCTTGTACCGCTGCAGCGCATCACCCCCCCTGCCCTGGAGAACATAGAGATCTCCCAGCTTTCTCTGGGCGAGCAGGTTGTCGGGGATCGCCTTGATAACCTCTTCGAGCTCTTTCTGCGCGCCGTTCAGATCTCCCTTGTCCATAAGGAGCCTGCCTAGGAATGACCGCGCAGTGACATAACTGGGATTGGACTTAAGCCCTTCCGTGAGGACCTGAATCGCCATATCGAGGTCCCCCGCCTTCTTGTACTCTTCCGCCAGCGGCACGAACAGCTTCGATTTGGGGTCCTTGGCGATCCGCTCGGTCAGTTTCGCTATTTCAGAGATGTCTTTTTCCATAAAGTTGAGAGCGCCAAACTTATGAATTTCAAAATTTTACCAGAAATAGCATCCGAAAGTCAAGTTAAAGCCCTTGATTTTTCTTGAGTTCTACGATTGTGTCTATGATGCGCGCTGCGAGTTCGGTCTTCGGCATTCGAGGTAGTTCCGTGACCCTCCCGCTGCGTTCCACCAGGACCGCCTCGTTCATGTCTGATGCAAAACCCCTATCCGGCAGCCCGATGGTGTTCGCAACGATGAGGTCGAGGTTCTTTTTCTTGAGCTTGTCTCCGGCGTTCCGGACGAGGTCGTCGGTCTCGGCCGCAAAACCCACGAGAACCCGCTTCTCTTTTGCAGCACCAAGGCCCAACAGAATGTCCTCGGTACGCTCGAGCGTAATGGCGAGGGGTGCGCCCTCCTTCTTGAGCTTGCGTTCAGAAGGCTCCTTCGGCCGGAAATCCGACACGGCTGCTGCCATGATGATGACCTGGCAATGGCCGACATGGTCTTGAACCGCCTGACGCATCTCGGCGGCTGTAGTGACCGATCTGTGGTTGACGCCCTGGGGAGGATGCAGGTGCGTAGGACCGGAAATAAGCACCACAGCAGCGCCGCGGTTCCGCGCCTCAGCGGCAAGCGCATACCCCATTTTCCCGGTCGATGAGTTGCTGATGAACCGCGCTGCATCGATCGGCTCCCTCGTAGGCCCTGCCGTCACCAGTACCGTCACCCCGATGAGGTCCTTCGGGGAAAGTGCCGCCTGTGCTGCCTGGACGATGCGGTCCGGCGAAGCAAGCCTGCCCGGGCCCTTCGTCCCGCAGGCAAGGGCGCCGGTCTCAGGCTCTACGATCCGGACACCCTCTGCCCGCAGGTTCTCGATGTTGCGCTGCAGGAACGCGTTCCGGAACATGCGTTCGTTCATGGCAGGCGCGATGATGACCGGGCATTCGGCCGCCATCAGCGCGGTCGAAAGGGCGTCGTCGGCTATCCCTGCGGACATTTTCCCGATGATGTTGGCTGTCGCCGGCGCGACGAGGGCAAGGTCAAGCCCGTCGGTGACGGCAATGTGCCCCATCGGGCCCCAACCACCTTCGCTGAACTCATCGGTCAGCACCGGCTTCCCGCTGAGCGCGGAGAACGTCAGCGGAGCGACGAAACGTGCAGCGTTCCGAGTCATGACGACCCGGACCTCAGGGCCCTGTTCCATGAGCTTCCGCAGGACCTCGACCGCTTTGTAGGCGGCGATCCCTCCGCTCACCCCGAGAAGGATGCGCCTGCCGGACAGCATACCCGTTTGCTCCACGTGCTACTCTTCCGGTTCCCCGGCCTCCTCGGCAACCTCGTCCTCGGACGGCTCTGTCTCGTCCGCGGCGCCTTCGACCTCTCCGAGGCCGCCCTCTTCCTGACTGTCCGTCAGGTAGGCTGAAAGCTCCTTCCGGATCTCCTCTTCCTTCGCAGACAGCTGTTCTTCCAGCTTTTCCTGCTCCTTGCGTTTCCGGAGCTCTTCCTTGGCGACCTTCGCCTCTTCGCCCACGGTGATCTTGTAGCGCCCGAGCAGGCTTTCTTCGAGCGCGACGGTCGTATCCTTGATGGACCTCGACGTCACGAGCGGCGTCTCGCCTCCGGAAAACTCGTGCACCCGCTGGGACGCGATGTGCACCAGCCGGAACTTCGAGTCCGCCATCTTCGGGTTGATCTCGATCGGCAGCGATATGATGTCTTCTGCGTTCTTTGCCATGGTTCCCCCTCCTGAATTTCAGCGGTTATGTATATTATCTCAGCAGTTCTTCGATCCAATTATTCCTGAGCAGCTTGGTACGGCAGCGCTCGGCGACAACGATCGAGCGGAGTTCGGAGAGCGCCCGTTCGAAGTCGCGGTTCACGACGATATAATCATAGAGCCCGTAGTCCCTGATCTCGTCGACCGCCCGCCGCATGCGTTTCCGGATCTCGTCCTCCCGGTCAGACTTCCGGTTCCTGAGACGTTCCTCGAGGATCGCCATCGATGGCGGCATGATGAACACGAAGACGGCCGTGGTGAAATGGGATTTGATCTGGCGTGCACCCTGGGTGTCGATGTCGAGGATCACGTCGACGCCTTCCCTGATCATGTCGTCCAGGACGCGTTTCGATGTCCCGTAGAGGTTTGCATGGACCTCGGCATACTCGGCAAAATCACCTGCCTGCACCATGTCACGGAAGCGGTCCGCGGTAACAAAATAGTAATCCCGTCCGTCGATCTCCCCGGACCGCGGCTTCCGGGTCGTATACGAAATGGAGTGCGTCAGGTTCTCCAGGGAATCCGTGATGCCCTTGCACAGCGTTGTCTTGCCGGCGCCGGACGGTGCCGAGACGACGAACAGGATCCCGTCCCGCTGTTTCATGCCGCATCACCTCCGAAAAAGCGCTGCGCGAGCGTCTCCACCTGGACCGCCGAAAGGATCACGTGGTCGCTGCCCCTGATGATGATGGACCGCGTCCTCCTCCCCTGCGTAGCGTCGACCAGCATGTTCCGTTCCCGTGCGTCGTCCTTCAGACGACGTAGGGGGGCCGATTCGGGCGACAGGATGGCGACTACCTTCGTCGACATGACCATGTTGCCATACCCGATGTTGACCAGCATGTTCTCCCGGCGTTTACTCAATGTTCTGGACCTGTTCGCGTATCTTCTCGAGCTCGGCCTTGATATTGACCACCTGCAGGGATATCTCGGCATCAAGGGCCTTGGAAGCGATCGTGTTCACCTCGCGACCCATCTCCTGGATCAGGAAATCCAGTTTTCGCCCGACAGGCTCCGCGCCGGCCCCGTGCACCATGGCTCGGAACTGGTTCATGTGGCTTCCCAGCCTCGTGATCTCCTCGGTCACATCGGTCCGTTCAGCCAGGATGGCGATCTCCTGGGCAAGCCGCGCCGGTTCGGGCGGGTCCTTCAGGACCTTTTCGAGGGCCTCGGTCATCCGCTTCCTCGCCAGCTCGACGGTCAAGGGAGTGCGGGCCCGGACCGCTTCCGTGAGCGCCTCGATTGCATCCAGGCGTCCGGCTATATCCTGCACCAACGATGATCCCTCCTGCTCACGCATGGACCGAAGCGACTCGATGGCCTGCCCGAGGCAGCCCTCGAGCGCCGTCCAGAGCGTCTCCAGGTCCTCGGTGACCTCTTCCTTTCCGATAATGTCAGGCAGGGCGTTAAGAAGCGCCAGGTCCACCTCTCCGGGAAGAGAGAACCGCGTCTTCAGTTCCTTCAGCGCACCGATGTACTGCTCCGCGCGCTCATGATCGACGGTGAACTTGAACGGGCTTGCATCGGCCCCGCTCCGCGTAATGAACACGTCCACACGGCCCCGGGAGAATCCTTCCTGAACCTGCTTCCGGATGCGCGGCTCAAGAGCATTCAGGCTCCTCGGCAGCTTGATCTGCACGTCGAGATATCGGTTGTTCACCGACCGCATCTCAATGGCGAGGTTTCCTGCATCGCTCTTTACCTCTCCCCGTCCGTACCCGGTCATGCTTCGTATCACAGTCACGTCCCTCTCAGCAGGTGCTCCCGTAAGCAGAAACACCCGATGTTACTTGCTCGTCAAGCTGGCTTCCGCAACAGGAGCAAAATGATATTCCCGCACGCACAGGTCACCGCAAAGGCCTCCGAAATAATGAACCTCTACATCCCATGCCGTTTTAATGATCATCGTGCGTTTGTCCTCATCGCGAATGACCAGGAAGTTCTCCTCCTTGAGCGGCAGGTCAAGCTCCTTGGCCCTGACCTCGAGATCATGCAATATTTCCTGGTCCTTGAGCACCTGCGCTGCATCTGCTTTGATGTTCATGGTATCCTGCATTCTCTCGAAATCCAACCGCACGGACAGGTATTTGATGCCCACGTGGATCACTGCTCCCAGGATGGCCAGGATGATCAGTACTTTCAGCTTACTGACCCCGGATTCGTTGCCTATCCTCTGCATGGCTTCCTCCTCGATTGCCTACCTGATCAGGTTGCCGATCCGCTCCCAGCGGAGCCACCTGCCGTCGTTCCCGTCCCAGGACCAGTAGATGATGAGCGCTTTGCCGAGTATTTTCTCGTACTTGACGAATTTCCATACCCTGCTGTCCTGGCTGTTGTCCCGGTTGTCACCCATCACGAAAACCGACTCCTTCGGGACGAGGACCGGTCCGAAATCATAGCCGGACTGATCACGGAGGTACTGGATCCGGTGGGTGACGCTTCCGAGGCGTTCCTCGAGGACCCGCGGCCTCCCCCAAAGCGAAGCCTGACCGGATCCCGGGTCCTTGTCCCCGTCATTCCTCAATTCCGTGATGGGCACCGGCTGATCGTTGATCAGCAGGATGCCCTTCCGGATCTCGATCTTGTCGCCCGGCACACCGACAACGCGCTTGATGAAGTTCTTGCTTTCGTCCTCCGGAAATTTGAACACAATGATATCACCGCGTTTCGGCTCCGCCCCCGAGAAAAAACGGCTGTCCGTGAAGGGAATGCGCGGGCCGTAGAGGAACTTGTTCACCAGCAGATGGTCGCCGATGGTAAGCGTGGGGATCATGGACCCCGAGGGGATCTTGAACGCCTCGACCACGAACTGACGGATGAACAGCGCCACGACCGCTGCGATCAGGAACGGTTCGACCCATTCCTTGAAAAAAGATTTTTTGGCACTGTGCTGATTCGCGTCCTCTGACATCAATCCTCCGCTAGTCGGAACTTCATCATAAACTGCGATTTCAAATTTGATACGTACTGATGTACCTTTTGAAATGATCCCCGGGCCTACTCCCCGACCTTCAGCACGGCGAGGAAGGCTTCCTGAGGCAGTTCGATGCTGCCGATCTGCTTCATCTTCTTCTTGCCCTCTTTCTGCTTCTCCAGGAGCTTCCGTTTCCGGGTGATGTCGCCACCGTAGCACTTCGCCGTCACATCCTTGCGAAGCGCTCGTACTGTTTCGCGGGAGATGATCTTTGTCCCGATCGCGGCCTGGATGATGACCTCATACATCTGTCGCGGAATGACCTCTTTGAGCTTCTCGGCGAGCTGGCGTCCCCGAATGGCGGCCTTGTCCCGATGGGTAATGAGCGAGAGCGCGTCCACGGGCTCGCCGTTCATGAGCATGTCGAGCTTCACGAGGTCGGATTCGACGTATCCCGTCAGATCGTAATCCATCGATGCGTACCCCTTGGTGAGGGACTTGAGCCGGTCGTAGAAGTCCATGACGATCTCGTTCAGCGGCAGCTCGTAGCGTATCATCACCCGGACCTTGGTGATATAGGTTATCTCTCCCCGGCCCCCCCCCCGCCCCCGGCCGCGCGCGCCCCGCCGC
>JAFNGD010000242.1:2095-2873 GCA_017885365.1 Nitrospirota bacterium | reverse complement strand
GCAACTGCGCCTACTGGCACGGCGTCTTCGGCGGCCTGTACCTGCCGCACCTCCGTTCTGCGGTGTATGAACACCTCATCCAGGCGGAGTACCTTGCGGACAGGGCAATGAAGATGCAGGGCCCGGTGCTGCGGGCCAAGGCTCCGGGGAAAAAAGCAGCGAAGGACTCCTGGCTTTCCATCGAGCGGGGCGACTTCGACCGGGACGGGAACGAGGAGTTCATGGCGAACTCCGAACTGATGAACATCTTCGTGGACCCGGCCGACGGCGGCAGGATCACGGAGCTGGACTGGAAGCCCCGCTCCTTCAACCTTACGAACAGTCTCACGCGCAGGCGCGAAGGCTACCACGACAAGATCGTCCATGCGGGCAAGGAGTCCCCGACGGGCGGCGCGAAGACCATTCACGACCGGGTGGTGGTGAAGGAGGAGGGCCTCCAGCACCATCTGCAGAACGACTGGTACACGCGCGGATCGCTCCTCGATCATTTTCTGGAGTCCGGCGTTGACCTCGCGAGCTTCATGCGGTGCGAGTACTACGAAGCAGGCGACTTCGTCCTCGGCGCCTATGGAGCGACGACGCGGAAGCAGAGGGACAGCGCGTCCCTCATCCTTGAGCGCGAGGGGAACGCCGAAGGGCTCCGCACGCGCATCTGCAAGACGATAGCGCTTCACGCATCCGGTCACGAGGTCACGGTGCGCTACGAGATCACGAACCTGGACAAGGAAGAGCTGAACACCACCTTCGGGAGTGAGTTCAACTTCTCGCTCCTGGCGGG
>JAFNGD010000242.1:0-1954 GCA_017885365.1 Nitrospirota bacterium | reverse complement strand
GTATACCAGAGCTCGATGGTGATGCCGCTCTGGCGCATCTCCCTCTGCCCGGGCAAGACCTGGGAGACGGAGATCACGATAGGGATCGAATAACAACACGTGCTCTTCACCGCTGAGGCCTGTCCTGAGCGCAGCCGAAGGGGCGCAGGGGAGCACCAGGGAGCAGAGACAAGCAGACGAAGGATTTATATCCGCAAAAAGTCGCAAGAGGCGCAAGAAAAATAACTCCTTTTTCAAGACTTCTCTGTGTCCTCTGTGACCTCTGTGGTAAAAGGTTTTGACAATACATAGCATAGCAATAAAAGAGGTTAGAAAATGAAATATTCACAGGTGATCGTGCTCCTGGTGTTCGTGCTCATTTCATCGTTGGCCTTTGCCGACAAGCCCCTCGGTCCCGTGGAGATGACCTCGATCGATGAACTGGCCTATGCCATCGCCGCGTACTTCCCGAAGGTGCAGGGCGAGGTGACCGCCGTGCAGGGCGACCAGCTCACCATCGCCCTGGGCGAGAAGAATGGCCTCCTGCAGGGCATGGTACTTACGGTCTGGCGCGACGGCAAGGAGATCGTCCATCCGGTCACAAAGACCGTGATCGGCCGGGCTGAGGACGAAGTGGGTACGATCGAAGTGGTGGCCGTGCAGGAAAAGACCTCCCTTGCTGTTCTGAAGAAGCAGATGCTGCAACCGAAGGCCGGCGACCGGGCGAGGATCACGCCGAAGGGGATTGGCCTTGCCATCCTTCCACTCCGGGGCGACAAGCCCGAGATCATCAAGGACCTGGCGACCCGGCTGGGCGAGTTGGGCCGCTTTACGATCACGCCGAACGACAAAGTCTCTGCGTTCCTGACGGACCGGAAACAGCGGGACGCCTCCCTGATCACGGAGATGGGCAGCGCTTTCAACCTCGACGCCGTGGTGGCCGTGGGCATCTATCCGACCGAAGGAAAGTACCTCATCCACAGCAGACTGTTCACTGCCGACGACGGGAAGCCGATCGACACGATCGTGGCGCTGTTGAACCTCACCACCAAACGCGAAGCGCTGGGCGATGTACGGCCGTTCTTCGCGCCCGTAAAGGACCTGTCGGGTAAGCTGCCGGACCTTCCCATTGACGCACGGTATTTTGTCATGGCCGACCTCGACGGCGACGGCGCTGTCGAGTACGTGTTCTCCAATGAGAAAAAGATCTCCGTCTACCGGCCCGAAAAATCCGGGTGGAAGGAAGTCTGGACGGAATCCGTCGACAAGAAGGAACAGGAGATGCAGCAGTTCCGCATCGACGTCGCCGATATCAACGGGAACGGACGACCCGAGATCTTTGTAACGCGCATGCTGAACGACAAGGTCTCGTCGTACGTACTGGAATTCGAGAACGGCTCCTTCCGCCGGATCGCGGACATCCCGGGATTCCTGCGGGTGCTCCGGTATCCCGGAAGGGGGACGGTGCTGATCGGGCAGGATTATGACCCCGACCGATTCTTTGCCGGGCAGCCCCGCGAATATGCCTGGTCCGGAGGCGCCTACACGCCCGGTGCGCCGGTGGTCCTCCCGAAGGACACCGACCTGTACAGCTTTGTCTTCGCGGATTTCGGCGAAGGGCGCCCGCTCCTGGTCTCCTTTGACAAGGACCGGCATCTGGTCGTGTATTCCGGGGATACGGCCCTGTGGAAGAGCGAAGAGCGCTACCACACGGTCGAGACCGTGCTGACGAAGCCCCTGACCGGGATCGATGCAGCCGTGGGGAGCGATTCAGCCGATTTTAACAAAGCTAATATTTTACCAGGTCCCATGATCGACAAGAGCCGGCTGGTCCGGATCAACGGCAGGCTGATCGCGGTCGACCTGTACGGGAGCGGCAAGGACGACCTTGTCGTCGCGAAGAACTCCCCGCAGGCCCTCCTCGGCGGGTACAAGGGAGGGGAGCTGGAGACCCTCACCTGGACCGGCGTCCGGC
>JAFNGD010000241.1 GCA_017885365.1 Nitrospirota bacterium | reverse complement strand
CCACGTCCTTGGTCGTGAAGAAGGGGTCAAAGACCTTGGGCAGCAGGTCTACGGGGATGCCCTCTCCGGTGTCCCGGATCTCGATGTCCACGGTGTCGTCCTCGAGCGTGCATTTCCCCCGGTACTTCAGGTAATTGGTGATCCCGGTGTCGTCGCCGGCCTTGTCGATGGCGTGGTGCTTCCGCGCCGTGATGGCGACCGAGCCTTCGCCGGGGATCGCCTCGATGCCGTTCTTGATCAGGTTCAGGAAGGCCTGCTGGATCCGCTGCTTGTCCGCGGTGATGACGAGGTCGTCGGGAATGTCCAGCGTGATGGACACCGACGGGGGCAGCTGGCCCTTCACGAACCGGATCGTCTCCTCGAAGAGGCTCTTGAGCGGCAGCTGCCGGTCCTTGAACTCCTTGTCCCGGGAGAACTCGAGGAGCGACCGGACGATGTTCCGCGCCCGGTCGGTCTGCTCGTTGATCTGGTCGACGAGCTCCTTCTTGTACGCCACGTCGCCGTCCGCGATCTCCTCGGCGAGGATCTGGCTGGAGGACGAGATGTTCGAAAGGGGATTGTTCAGCTCGTGGGCCACGCCGGAAAGCAGCGTGCCGAGGGATGCGAGCTTTTCGGACTGGACCAGGTGGCGCTGGCGCAGGTCCAGCTCGCGCAGCATCTTGTTGAACGCCCGGGTCAGGGACAGGACCTCGCGGTCCTTGGAGTCGATACGGATGTTCTCGAACTTGCCCTCGGCGATGACCTCCATGTTCCGCTCCATCAGCTTCAGGGGCTTCACGACCATCTTCGCCAGGACCTGGCCGATGATGACGACCAGGACGATCAGCAGGGATATGGATATGATGAGGACCCGCCGGGAGCTTGCGAGGAGGGTCTGGAGACTCTTTCTTTCTGCTCTCGACATCTCCTCGGTAACGGTGATGATGTCCTTTCCTGTCTTGCGGATGTCTCCGGCGAGCCTGATCTTGAGGGCGCTGTCGGATCCGGTCGACCGGCGCTTCTGGCGCCGGATAAGCTTTTCGTACTGTTCCATCAAGGATTTGTACCGCTGGATGGAGTCCCGCAGGCCGATGATCTGCTCGGGCGTTGACACCGCGGCGAAACCGGCAATGTTGGCGTCGAACAGCTCGCCGGCGCGGTTCACATACTGGAGGTTCTCGTCGTAGTCCGACCGCTGCTCATAGAGGACATAATTTTTCTCGAACCGCCGGATCTCGAGGGTGGTGTCGAAGAACTCGGAGATGGCCTCGCCGGACATGACCTTCTTTTCGAGGAAGTCGAGCTCGAAGAACGTAAAGGCCGAGAGCCCGAGGATCATGACGACCACGGCGAAATAGCCGAGCCGGACTTTCTGGCGTATGCTCTGCTGGAAAATTTTCATTTTTTATCAGTAATTAAGTGATTAAGTTATTAAGTAATTAAGTTTCTTCGGCAACTCCATTACTAATCACTCATTACTCAATAACTGTATTCTCACACCAGCACGATGTCCACCGCTTCGGACGCCGTGTCGACGAGCCGGATGTCGATGCCCTGGCGAATGCTGTCGGGCAGTTCCTCCACGTCCGCCCGGTTCTTCCTGGGGAAGACGACCGTCCGGACCCGCGCCCGCTTCGCGGCGAGCACCTTTTCCCGGACCCCGGCGACCGGCAGGACCCTGCCGGTCAGCGTGATCTCGCCGGAGAGCGCCACGTCCCGCCGGGCAGGACGGCCGGTCAAAAGCGAAAGAAGGGCGACGAAAATGGTGATGCCGGCCGAGGGACCGTCCTTCTGGACCGCGCCCGAGGGGACATGGATGTGGACGTCCTGGTTCTCGAAGAAGTCATCGGCGATCCCCGAGGCCGCGGCATTGCTCCGGATATAGGAGAGGGCCGCCTGGGCCGACTCGCGCATTACGTCGCCGAGTGAACCGGTGATGATCAGCTCCTTTCGGCCCTTCATCTTCGCCGCTTCCACGAAGATGATGTCGCCGCCGGTTTCGGTGCGCACCAGACCGGTGGCAACGCCCACCCGGTCGTGCTCCTCCACGACATCGTGCTGGTATTTCCGTCGTCCCAGATACCGCGCCACGGCAGCCGCATCCAGGTTGACCGGGCGGCGGCCCTCCTGTCCCAGCGACTCCTTGGCGATCTTCCGGCAGACCGTCGCGATCTTCCGTTCGAGATTGCGGATACCGGCCTCGTGGGTGTGCTCGTGGATGATCATGTCCACGGCCTCGTGGGTGAACACGACCTGGTCCGGGTCGAGCCCCTTGTCACGGACCTGCTTCGGGATGAGGTAACGCTCCGCGATGCGGGCCTTTTCCTCCTGCGTATAGCCGGAGAACTCAATGACCTCCATGCGGTCCCGGAGCGGGGCGGGGACCGTGTCGAGCACGTTCGCCGTCACGATGAACATGACGCTCGACAGGTCGAAGGGCGCGTCGAGGTAGTGGTCCACGAACGAGCGGTTCTGCTCCGGGTCGAGCACCTCCAGGAGCGCCGATGCCGGGTCTCCCTTGAAGTCCTGTCCGATCTTGTCGAGCTCGTCGAGCATGATGACGGGGTTCGCCGATTCGACGCGACGGATCTCCTCGAGGACCCTGCCCGGCCGGGCGCCCACATAGGTGCGCCGGTGTCCCCGGATGTCCGCCTCGTCCTTCATACCGCCGAGGGAGATGCGCGAGAACTTCCTGCCCAGGGCCAGGGCGATGGACCTGCCGAGTGAGGTCTTGCCCGTGCCGGGAGGGCCGGCAAAGCAGAGTACGGTCCCCCGCGAGCTCGCCGCGAGCGAGCGTTTCTCCAGCGCCTGCTTCACCGATCCGCGTACTTCGTCCAGCTTGTAGGGCTTGGTGATGTAATGGAACGCGCCTTTCTTCATGGCCTCGATGGCAGACGGGACCGTGGCGAAGCCGGTCACGATGATGACCCGGGTCTCGGGGTGTTTCCGCCGCACCGTCTCCAGGAGGTCCATGCCGCTGACCTTGCCCATCCTGAGGTCCGTCAGCACCACGTCGAACTCCGATGCGTCCAGTTCGTGCAGTCCTGCTTCGGCATCGGCTGCCGTGACGACGTCGTACTGCTCCTTGCCCAGCACATGGGCCAGGTTCTTCCGGGCGATCTCCTCGTCGTCGACGATGAGGACCCGGGCGCGCCGGTTCATCCTGAGGACCTTGACCGCGAGATGCTCCAGTACGCGCTCCTTGATGCGGTCGAGGCCGTAGTGGTTCTCGTTCAGGAGCTTCTCGGCGCGGACGATATCGAGGTTGTCCTCGGTCTTCCGGTTCCAGGGGAGCGAAAGGAGATAATCGATGTAGGTGAGGCTGATAGTGAATTCGGCTGAGGCGGGGCTGATCTTGTGCAGCACGTCCAGCTCCGAGCCGGCTATCTTCTCGACGGCTGCGGGCAGGTGGGCCTCATTGACCTTCCGGCGGAGGTCCTCAAGGTTCTGGTCCGGTGCAGGCTCTTCGGATGTCTTAAAGAATTTCATAATGAACGATGATCAAGTGGACGGGTTGCATTTTACAACGTTTGCCTTTAATGCGCAACACCTAAAATTATCATGACAATACAGCGTGTTGCATCAGTTATCGTATTGTCTGTTGCAATATAAAACAGTGGCGAACACCATGGGCTCTGGTACTACGATGAATAATATGCGTGATTACAAGACCTTATGTCCAAACCCGTTTTGGCACGCGCTTTGTAATATATGGTATCAGAAAAGCACAGGGACCGCAGGGTTCTCATTCATTCGATCAGGAGGAAAAGACCATGAAGACCATCTTTAAGAAACTGGAAACGACGTTCGCAGCAGCAGCCTTCGCCGAGGAAGGCGAGTTCGAGACAGCCCGTCAGCTCATGAACGAGGAGAAGCAGCTCCGCAAGACCGACCGTCCGTCGCTTCGCGACACTCAGCGCCCTTCCAACCGGCCCACGTTGAGGGTCGACTAGGACCGGAAGCAGGTCAAGGGAACCGAAAGGGACGGGAATGGATACGAACAAGTTCAAAAAGATGATGAAGCAGGTGGAGGATGCGATGGCGGCGGTCACCTTCGCCGAAGAGGGGCAGGCTGAAGCGGCTGTCTCGCTCTTTAAGCGCGAACGCCGCGTCCTGCTCGCGCTGAAGGAAGGGCACCAGGACAGCAAGACCTTCCGCTACGCGCTGAACGCTTCGCTCCGGATCAACGCCGGCCTCGATATCCTCCTTGTCGCCGCGCCGGGGACCGGGAGCCGGGCCGATACGCTCCTGGAAGGCTATACCTCAGAGCTCAAGACCGCAGGTGTTCCTTACCAGGTGATCGAGCGGTCCGGCTGCATGAAACAGGAGATCATCGATTATACCAACGGCAAGCACGATGTCCTTTTCGTCGTCGTCGAATCGCCGAAGAGCCTCGACGCGGACTGCAGAAAGAAGGACGGCGTGCTCACGGAATTATGGAAGAACCTCAGGTGCCCGCTCGTGGTGGTTTCGGAAGCAAGGACGTAACGAGGCTGAAGGGTGAAGACTGATGATTGAAGACTGAAGACCGATGACTGAAGACC
>JAFNGD010000240.1 GCA_017885365.1 Nitrospirota bacterium | reverse complement strand
TAGTTGCACGTGCCGTTCACGATGCCGTAGATGGACTCGATCCGGTTCGCCGCAAGCCCCTCTTTGAGTGACTTCAGGATCGGGATGCCGCCGGCCACGGACGCCTCGTACCCCACGGTCACGCCTGCCTTTTCCGCGGCTGCGTAGATCTCCTCGCCGTGCACGGCCAGGAGCGCTTTGTTCGCGGTGACCACATGTTTTTTGTTCTTGATGGCCTCGAGGATGAATTCCTTGGCAGGCTTGTAGCCGCCGATGAGCTCAACGACGATGTCGATGTCCGGGTCGGCAAGAACCTCTCTTGCATCGTTCGTGAGGACCACATCGCCCAATTTCACGCCCCGATCGCGCTTGATGTCCAGATCAGCGATCTTCCTGAGCTTCACCGGCATGCCGAGCCTGCGTTTGATGATGTCCGCGTTCTCGATGAGGATGCACGCCGTGCCGCTTCCTACCGTGCCGAAGCCGATTATGCCAACGTTGATGGATTTCTTGTCCAAAGGTAAGGGTCCTTTCTGGTCTATCAGTCGTCAGTCAAGAACAAATCCGCTGTCAATAGTCGTCAGTCGGTAGTCGGCGGTCAAACACTTCCGACCATCGACTACTTCACGACTATCGACTGCTTCATGACTGCTTTACGATGCCTCATGACTGTCGACTGCTATTTTTGCAGCGCTTGTCTGATCCCCTTCGCCGCCTGGCGCAGCCGGTGCTCGTTCTCGATGAGCGCGAACCGTACATGACCATCGCCGTACTCCCCGAACCCGATGCCGGGAGAGACCGCGACCTTTGCTTCCTTGATAAGGTGCTTCGAGAACTCAAGGGATCCCATCTTCCGGAACGGCTCCGGGATCTCGGCCCAGACGAACATGGTGGCCTTGGGCTTCTCGATCCGCCAGCCGGCCTTGTTCAGCCCCTCGACGAGCACGTCGCGCCGTGACCGGTACGTCTCCGCGATCTCCCTCACGCACTCCTGCGGCCCGTTCAGCGCGATGATGGACGCGATCTGGATGGGCTGGAACATGCCGTAGTCCAAATAGCTCTTGATCTTGATGAGCGCGCCCACAATATCCTTGTTCCCGACGCAGAAACCCACACGCCAGCCTGCCATGTTGTAGGTCTTCGTGAGGCTGGTGAATTCCACGCCCACGTCCTTAGCGCCCTTTGCCTGCAGGAAGCTCGGGGCCTGGTAGCCGTCGAAGGTCAGGTCCGCGTACGCCAGGTCGTGGACCACGATGATGTCGTTCTCCTTCGCGAAATCGGCTATCTTCTGGAAAAAATCGAGATCGACCACCTGCGTGGTCGGATTGTTCGGGAAGTTGATGATCAGCATCTTCGGACGCGGCCAGGTGTTCTTGTACGCCTCCTGCATGTCGGCGAAGAAATCGCTGTCCTTCCGGAGCGGGATGGAGCGCACCTCCCCGCCGGCAATAATCACACTGTACGGGTGGATCGGATAGGCGGGCGCGGTCGTAAGCACCACGTCGCCCGGCTCCACCGTGGCGAGCGCCAGATGGGACAGCCCTTCCTTGGAACCGATGGTAACGACGGCCTCGTACTCGGGGTCGAGGTCAACGCCGTATTTCGTTCTATACCGGTCGCAGATGGCAGAGCGAAGTTTGGTGATGCCCTTGGATGCCGAGTATCGGTGGTTCTTCGGGTTCTGCGCCGCTTCGATGAGCTTGTCGACGATATGCTGAGGGGTTCCCTGGTCGGGATTGCCCATGCCAAGGTCGATGATGTCCTCACCGCGCCTTCTCGCCTCGAGCTTCATGGTGTTCACGATGGCGAAAACATAAGGGGGCAGACGCTTTATTCGGCTGAACTCGAAAGGCATCCTATCCTTTTGTTTCAAAAGAGATAATTACGATTGATGTTGCCGGAAAAAAGAACGAAGTTGATAATAAAACACCTTGGAACATTTGTCAATATAAAATCCCGAATAGCTGAGGGAAAACTGTCGGGAAATTGAGCGGTTAACCGCTCAATCGCTTTGCAGCATTGCTCGGACCGTAGAGAGCAGGTAATACATGCTCCATGCTCCGAAGCTGCGTAAGAAGCATCGTCAGAACATCTTTTCTTTGGCCAGATCTTCTGCGAATCTTTCCACCCAGTGCTTCTTCTCGTCATTGCTCCATCCAAGCTCCTTGGCTGCGGTCTCCGCGATCTTCGCCGCCTGCGGTCCGCCGCGCGAGGAAGTGATGCCGAGGTGCATTCTACGAAGAACGATATCGGAAATGGTCTTCGCCCCCTCCTCCCGGACCCCGTACAGGACCTGTGCGTAGATGTCCCTGCTTTCCGGAGAGATTGCCTCTGCGAGACGTGGGTCATCCTGCGCCAGCCGCAAGACCCTCTCCGCACGGGAGCCATAGAAATGAACCAGATGGCGCACGGTTTCGGGAGCACTCTTGAACCGTTTCGCCAGTTGAGGCACTTCTTCCTTCACATACTCGTCAAGCCCCGCAGGCAGACTCCCGGCAAGAAGCTTGCGGTCCGTTTCGCAGGCCACTTTTTTCCCGAGCTTCAGGCAGGCAGCATCGACTACGTCCTCAGCCATATTCCGGTAGGTCGTGTACTTGCCGCCTGCTATGGTGATGATCCTGCCCGTTCTCCCTTCGGCGATGACGCGGTGCTTGCGAGAGATCCTGCTTTCCTGTTCGCCGGCAAAGGCCAGCGGACGGATACCTGCGTACGTATAGAGAATCTTATCTTTCGTCAGGTTCAAACCTGGCAGGATGCGCCTGCTCTCGCTCAACAGATAGCCAACGTCCGCCGCGTCGGCATGCACCTCGTCGAGGTCGCCGTCGTATTTTGTGTCCGTTGTCCCGATGAGCGACCACTTGTCCAGGGGGATGATGAAGAACATCCTGCCGTCCTTCGAGGAGACGAAGAGTGACTGCTCGGAGAGCTTCGGCATGATCAGGTGGATGCCCTTGGTGGGATAGATGATCTTCTCTCTGTCGATGCCGCCGGCCTTGCGTACGTCATCTACCCAGGGTCCGCTGGCGTTGATGACGACCTTCGCGCGATAGGTCATGGCTGTGCCGTCCAGGGTATCACGGGCCGTCACGACGACGGTATCCCCCGTTTCGGTTATCTTCTCCGCCCCCGTGTAGTTCAGGACCTTAGCACCGGCGTCACGCGCGGAAATGATGTTCTCGATCACCAGCCGCTCGGGCAGAATGATCTGGTGGTCGTAGAACAATGCGCTGCCCTTGAGACCTTCCTGGTTCAGCCGCGGCTCCATTACGAGCGTCCGGTCCGCGCCGGAGGTGAAATAATGCGGGATGTCCTTCTCGCGGGAGAGCAGCTCGTAGAGGTGGATGCCTACGGAGATCGCGGCCCTGCCGTGCGGGTCGCCCCGGTAGATCGGGATCAGGATCGGCATG
>JAFNGD010000239.1 GCA_017885365.1 Nitrospirota bacterium | reverse complement strand
AAGCGCAGGACGATATCGGCGCCGAGATCAAGGCCGGGACGTCCTTCTCGCTCCGGGTGCTGGCCGACCGGTTCGAGCGGGGCATGGAGCTGCTCGCGGACAACCTGCTGCGGCCCGCGTTGCCGGAGGCCGCCTTTCCCATTGTGCGCAACGAGTCGGTTTCGGCGCTCCAGGGGCAGATCACGAGTTCGGCGTACCTTTCGAAACGGGCGCTCCGCGAAGCGCTCTATCCCGAGAACGACCCGATCCTGCGCGACGCGACGCCGGAAAGCGTGTCATCGCTCTCCTGCGAGGACGTGCTGACGTACCATGCGAAGGCATTTCGGCCCGATATGACGACCATCGTCATCGTCGGAAGGGTCTCTCCTGACCGGGCGCGGACAACCGTCGAGCGCTTCTTCGGCGATTGGAAGCCGCGGGGAGCAGCACCGGTCACGGAGCTCCCGCCGGTGCCGCCGAACAAGCCGGCCCACATCCTGGTCCCCGACACCAGCAGGGTGCAGGATGATGTGACGCTGGTGGAAACGGTCGGAATAACGCGTTCTCACCCCGATTACTACCGTCTCCAGCTCGGGAACCACATTCTCTCCGGCACCTTCTATGCCACGCGCCTGTACCGCGATCTCCGGGAAAATACCGGACTGGTCTATACGGTGGAGTCCTTCCTGGAAGCGGGGAAGACCCGCGCGCTCTTCGGCGTCGAGTATGCCTGCGATCCTCCCAACGTCTCGAAAGCGCGCGAGATCGTGGAGCAGAACCTCCGTCTGATGCGGGACAAGCCGGTCTCGGCCGACGAGCTGCAGCGCGCCAAGACACTGCTGGTCAGGCAGGTCCCGCTCGAAGATGCGAGCACCGATACCATCGCCGGAGAGCTGCTTCGCCGGGCGATGGAAGATCTTCCGCTCGACGAGCCTGTCCGTGCTGCGGGGAAATATCTGGAAATGACAGCGGAAGAGGTGCGGGACGCATTTGCACACTGGATACGTCCGCAGGATTTTGTTCAGATAACGGTCGGTCCGGACCCGGAGTCCACGCCGGTCAGGTAGGAAGCAGGAGCAGGATGCTAAGCATTCCTGGCCTCTATCAGGGGATGCGGGATTGAACTTGACCACCCTGGTGCTGCATGCTGTTCGCGGAGAGGACAAGAGAAAAGCCCCCTGACGGGAGACAGGGGGCCGCGATTGAAGGGCTTGGCTCGATCGAGCGCAGTATGAACAGTGAGACCAGGCGCACCTGATGTCCTACTTGATCACGCCGCAGGCAACTCTGGCGCCGCCGCCGCCCAGGGGCGCCGGCTGGTCGGCGTAGTTGTCGCCGCCCGCATGGATCATGAGGGACCGGCCCTTCACGTCCGCCAGCTTGAGGCGGGGCGCGGTGACCGCCGCTGTTGCCTTGCCGTCAGCGCCGACGGTGAGCGCCGGAAGGTCGCCGAGATGTCCCTTGCCCTGCGGACCTTCATGCTTGCCGGCATTGGCGGGGTCATAGTGCCCGCCAGCCGCGAGCGCCGGGGTCATTTTCCCCTCCTTCACCGCTGCAGCGCAGTCCGGGTTCTGGTGCACATGGAAGCCGTGGACGCCGGGCGCAAGGTCGGTGAGCCGGGGCGTGAATATGAGTCCCTCCTTCCCCTCCGAGATCGTGACCGTGCCGATCGACTTTCCGATGCCCTGCTCATTGACCATGTTCATCGGTACCACCTTGTCAGCGGCGAAGACCGGGAGCGCTGCCAGCACTCCCACGACAAGAACTGCTGCAAAAAGCACTTTTCGCATTTCCTATTCCTCCTTTATAGAGAACGTTCCATCTGTTGAGATGCTATTATTATAGCAAAAGACGGCAATGCCCGGACTGGCCGGCCATGTCATTCACCGTCGAAATGTGGTAAAATTGATCAGAATGGAAAAGGGGAGTCGTTCTGTCCAGATTGTTGCATTGCCCGCGACCTTTGGCGCTGACCAAAAGGTGGTACATGCCTGTGGCGCAACAGGCCATAGGCGCGAAAAAAGAACGGTCCATCATGAACAAGAACCTGACCTATAAGATACTGGAAGCGCACCTTGTCGAGGGCAGGCTGGTGCCGGGAACGGAGATCTCCATCACGATCGACCAGACCCTGCTGCAGGATGCAACGGGGACGCTTGCCCTGCTCGAGTTCGAGGCCCTTGGCCTGGAGCGGGTGAAGGCGGGGCTGGCGGCCCAGTATGTGGACCACAACCTCCTGCAGACGGACAACAAGAACGCCGACGATCACAAGTTCCTTCAGACCGCTGCAGCGCGGTACGGCATCCACTTCAGCAAGCCCGGCAACGGCGTATCGCACCAGGTCCATATGGAGCGCTTCGGTGTGCCGGGGAAAACGCTCCTCGGCGCCGACAGCCATACGCCGGGCGCGTCAGGCGTGTCCATGCTCGGCATCGGCGCGGGCGGCCTGGACGTGGCGCTGGCCATGGCCGGCTATCCCTACCATCTCCCGTGCCCCAAGGTGCTGGGCGTGAAACTTCTGGGCAGCCTGCCGGACTGGGTCAGCGCCAAGGATGTGATCCTCGAGATGCTGCGCAGATACGATGTCAAAGGCTGCGTGGGCAGGATCATCGAGTATTATGGCCCGGGAGTGACGTCGCTTTCCGCTACGGACCGCGAGACCATCGGCAACATGGGCACCGAGACCGGCGCCACGACCTCGATCTTCCCGTCCGATGAGCGCACGCGGGAATATCTTGAGGCGCAGGGCAGGGGCAATGCATGGGTCCCGCTTGCGGCCGACGAGGGCGCGGATTACGACGAGCAGATCGAGATCGACCTCTCGACGCTCGAACCGCTGATCGCGAAGCCGTCGTCGCCGGGGAACGTCGTTCCCGTGCGCGAGGTCGCCGGCATCAAGGTTGACCAGGCCATCGTGGGCAGCAGCGTGAACTCGTCCTTCCGAGACCTCATGGTGGCGGCGAAGATGCTCGACGGCAGGCGGGTCCACCCTGAGGTCAACTTCCATGTGAACCCCGGCAGCAGGCAGGTGATCGAGAACGTGGCGCAGCAGGGCGGGCTGATTTCGTTCCTGACCGCGGGCGCGCGCGTGCACGAGCCCGGATGCCAGGGCTGCATCGGCATGGGCCAGGCGCCGGGAACCGGCGAGGTGAGTCTCCGCACCTTCCCGAGGAACTTTCCCGGCAGATCCGGCACGAAGGACGACAAGGTCTACCTCTGCTCGCCGGAGACCGCTACTGCCGCGGCCATCTCCGGCGTCATTACGGACCCGCGGGACTTCGCGAAGGAGATGGCCTATCCACGCATCGAGGACCCGAAGAAGTATAGTATCGACGAGCGGGCGATCATCTTTCCGTCGGATAGTCTTCGGACGACCGCGATCGTGCGCGGCCCGAACATCCGGCCGCTGTCGGACCTGGCGGCACTGCCGAACACGTTGACCGCGGAGACCGTGCTGAAGGTGGGGGACAACATCTCCACGGATGCCATCATGCCGGCAGGGAACAAGGTCCTGCCGCTCCGGTCGAATATCGAGGCCATCAGCGAATTCGTGTTCTCGGCGATCGATCCCAACTTCGCGAAGGAGTCCCGGGCCCGGGGCGACGTCGTCGTCATCGGCGGCGAGAACTACGGCCAGGGCTCCAGCCGGGAGCACGCGGCCCTTGCGCCCCGCTACCTCGGCGTGCGGGCCAAGATCGTCAAGAGCTTCGCCCGCATCCACAAGTCGAACCTCTGCAACTTCGGAATAGTGCCGCTCACCTTCAAGGACCCGTCGGATTATGATAAGATGGTCAAGGGGACGAAGGTGGTGTTCCCTGACATACGGATGCGCATCGAGCGGGGCGACACGGATATCCCCGTCGAGGTGGGCGGCGCGGTCATCATGACGAAGCTGGACGTGTCGGACCGTCAGCGGAAGCACCTGCTTGCCGGAGGGACGCTGAACTTTGTCAGGGAGCAGATTGCCAGGAAAGTTTAGACACTGAGGACACTGAAGAACCTTTGACACAGAAAAGGCGGATTGGGAAGGCGATAAGGGCGGATAAGAACGAGGACACTGAAAGACCTTTGACACAGAAGAGGCGGGAACGGTAAGGTGATAAAGCGGATTAGCCTTTAGACACTGAGGACACTGAAGGACCGGTAAGAAAAAAACAGAGGAAAATTATATAATCATAGCTGTTGTCCGTGTCCTCAGTGTCAAAGAATCGCTTAAGTATTTTAATCGGTTTTGAAGTATCCGCAGTTATCATGGCTTTTTACAGTGTAAATCTGTGTCAAAGATTTTCGTGAGGATAAAACATGGCGGAAACGAATAACACCAAGAACATCGGCCTGCGGGGCGTGAAGGTCGCGGACACCAGGATCAGCGATGTCGACGGCGAGCATGGCATCCTGATCTATCGGGGCTACCCGATCGAGGAGCTGGCCGAGCACTCGACCTTCGAGGAGACGGCCTACCTCCTGCTCCACGATGGCATGCCGAACGAAGAGCAGTTCGCTGATTTCAAGATGAGGCTCGCCGAGGCGCGGGAGCTCCCGTCATTCGTCTTTGACAGCATCAGGAAACTGCCGTCGTCGGCGCCGCCCATGGATGTGCTCCAGGCATCCATTCCGCTTCTGGGCATGGCCGACCACCAACTGCAGGACGAGTCACGCCAGGCGAATATCTCCAAGGCGATCAGGCTGATCGCGCGTATTCCCATGATCGTGGCCGGATGGGACCGGATCCGCAACGGGCATGATCCGCTGCCGGCGGACGAAACGCTGTCGCATGCGGGGAATTTTCTGTGGCACCTGAAGGGTACGTATCCCGATCCCGAGATCGCCCATGACCTCGACACGGCCCTCATCCTGCATGCTGACCACTCGTTCAACGCGTCCACCTTCGCGTGCCGCGCCGTTGTCTCGACGCGGGCGCATATGTACGCGGGCGTGGCAGCAGGCGTTGGCGCCCTGTCGGGCAGCCTGCACGGCGGGGCCAACGCGGCGGTCATGCAGATGCTCGCAGCCCTGATAGGTGAAAAGGATGTCGCGTCATGGGTGCGGCACGAGCTGGACAGCGGCAGGAAGATCATGGGCATGGGGCATGCGGTGTACAAGACCACGGACCCCCGGGCGCGGTTCCTCAAGAACATGTGCTTCCGGCTCGGGAAGAACCTGGGTGAGGAGCACTGGTGCCGCCTGTCTACGCAGATCGAGGAGACCGCGGTCGCCGAGTTCGCGAAGCGGGGCAAGGCCACGATCAAGCCGAACGTGGACTTCTTTAGCGCGCCGGTCTACCACATGATGGGCATCCCGGGCGACCTGATGACGCCGCTTTTCGCGGTGTCGCGCATCGCGGGCTGGACCTCGCACATCATCGAGGAGAAGTTCGGCGACGCCCACGGCGAGAAGCCGGCGCTGTATCGGCCATCGTCGGAGTATACCGGTCACTATTGCGGGAAGGAGGCGTGCGCCTACACGCCGATCGATGAGAGGAAATAACCCGAGTTCGGAGTGCGGAATCATATAATGAATCCATACGTTCTATAAAGACGGGGGCGGAGATGAAAAAGAAAACAACGAAGAAGGCAGCGAAGAAGAAAGTCTCCAAGAAGAGAACAGCGAGGAAAGCGTCCCCGGCCAAGGGGGTGAAGAACATGAAGTCCACAACGACCAAAGGAACAAAGATCGAGCGGGGCATCATCCGTTCGGTCAATCCCTATACCGAAGAGGTCATGAACGAGTTCATGACGATGTCGCCTGCGGAGGTAAGATCCATCATCGCCCGGTCGCGGGAAGCGTTCACGGGCTGGCGGGACAGGCCTATCGCGCAGCGCTTGTCCCATGTGAAGCAGCTGGCAGGAGTGCTGCGGACCGAGAAACGGAACTATGCCGAGCTGATGACGAAGGAGATGGGCAAACCCATCAAGGACGCACAGGCCGAGGTGGAGAAGTCTGCCACGCTCTGCGACTACTATGCCGCGAACGCGGAGCGCTTCCTCACGCCGGAGATGGTCGCGACGGAGGCGAAAAAGAGCTACGTGGCCTACGAGCCGCTGGGGATCGTGCTGGCGATCGAACCCTGGAACTTCCCGTTCTGGCAGGTTTTCCGCGCCGCGGTGCCGTCCGTCAGCGCGGGCAACGTGGTAGTGCTGAAGCACGCGTCGAACGTGCCGATGACTGCGCTTGCCATCGAGGACGCCTTCCAAAAGGCGGGTTTCCCGGCAGGCGTGTTCCGTACCCTGCTGATCGATCCTCCGGAAGCGGTGAAGCTGATCGATGACGATCTGGTTGACGCCGTGGCGCTTACGGGCAGCAACCGGGCGGGCGAGGAGATCGGCGCCCACGCGGGTGGGAAGATCAAGAAGCTGGTGCTCGAACTGGGAGGGTCCGACCCCTTCATCGTCCTGGACGACGCGGACGTGGAGAAGGCTGCCCGGACCGCGGCGAACGCGCGCATGGTGAACAGCGGCCAGAGCTGCATCGCGGCCAAACGGTTCATCGTTATGGAGAAGGTGGCCGAGGAGTTCACGAAGCACTTCATTGCCCGGCTGCGGGAGATGAAGATCGGCGATCCGATGGACGAGACCACGGACATCGGGCCTGTCGCCCGGAAGGACATCCGCGACGGCCTGAAGGCCCAGCTCCGCGACGCGAAACTGAAAGGGGCGAAGACGGTCGAGTTGCCGCAACCCCTGTCGAAGGGTTACTTCTTCGCGCCCTGCGTGGTGCTGAAGCCGACGCCGGACATGAAGGTGCTGTCCGACGAGGTCTTCGGACCCATTGCGCCGATCGTCGTCGTAAAGAACGAGGACGAGGCCGTGGCTGTTGCGAACAATACCGAGTATGGTCTCGGCGCGGCCATTTGGACGAAGGACACGGCACGGGCCGAGCGGATCGCCCGGCGTATCGAGTCCGGTTTCGTGGCCATCAACGACATGGTCCGCTCCGACCCGCGGCTGCCCTTCGGCGGCGTGAAGAAGTCCGGCGTGGGCCGCGAGCTGTCGCACTACGGCTTGCTGGAGTTCGTGAACATCAAGACCGTCGTGGTGAAGGAATAGCTTCTGCCACAGAGGCACAGAGGGAGCATATGCAACCACAGATGAACACAGATTTACACAGATGATGAAAAATAAGACAACAACACCGAAGGACGAGGATGTTCCGGGCTGGAAATGTAAGTGCCCGTGTCATAAACCGGGGGCCTTGCTAGAACATCCTGTTCCGTGCTGTGTGCCCTGTCCTCACTGTAAAAAGTACGTGGCGAGGGGGATGCTTAAGGAGCATCTTAAGCATTGTAGTAAATTTAAAACCTCATGACGGATCTTTGCAATTGGTGTAAGCTTGATCTGCCGTTATCATAGCCGTTATCCGTATTCATCTGTGTCAAAGGTTTTGTCTTCTCCGTGTCTCCGCGCCTCCGTGGCAAAAATTGCTTCTCAGGAGATTTCATGAAAGCATCCGACCTGTTCGTCAAGCAGCTCGAGGAGGAGGGCGTCGAGTACATCTTCGGCCTGCCGGGCGAGGAGAACCTCGATTTCCTCGAGTCGCTCCGTACGTCGCACATCAAGTTCATTCTCACCCGTCACGAGCAGGCGGCGGCGTTCATGGCCGCCACCTACGGACGGCTCACCGGCAAGGCGGGGGTCTGCTTCTCCACGCTCGGCCCGGGAGCCACGAACCTGGTGACCGGAGTGGCCCACGCGCAGCTCATCGGCGCGCCGCTCATCGCCATCACCGGCCAGAAGGCGGTCCGCG
>JAFNGD010000238.1 GCA_017885365.1 Nitrospirota bacterium | reverse complement strand
AGCTTCGCGAAGACCTCCCGCGTCTGCTGCTCTGTTGCTTCCCGCGTTCCGGTGTTATCAATGACAAAGTCGGCGTATTTCCGCTTCTCGTCCAGTGGCATCTGGCTCGATATCCGTGCCAGTGCCTGCTCCAGCGTGAACCGGTCCCGCTCCATGAGCCGCTTCACCTGGTCCTGCTGATGTGCATAGACAACGATGAGCTTATCCATGTGCTTGTGATAGCCGGTCTCGATGAGCAGCGCGGCATCCATGATAACGATGGCGTCGGGCTGGCGGTCCCTGAGATAGTGGACCTGGATCTGGTAGGCCTTGAACACCCGGGGATGGATGCACTGGTTGAGCCAAGCGCGCTCCTCGGGATGGTTGAAGATGATGTCACCGAGCTTCCGCCGGTCGATGGATCCGTCGGGCAATTGCAGCTCTTTGCCGAAATGACCGACCACCTCGCGGCAGGCGTCCTGGTCGGGAGCCAGCAGTTCATGGACGATCTTGTCGGCGTCGATGATATGCGCGCCCAGGTCCCGGAGGACACGGGTCACGAGGCTCTTGCCGCTGGCGATCCCGCCGGTAAGTCCCACAATGAGCATACGTACCGCCAATTCAACATTCAATATTCAAAATTCAAAACAGGGATGAGCATATACCTAACNNCAGAGACCGCAGAGAACGCTGAGGAATACTCTTCAAGTTTATAATCACTTATTAACAATGGTCTCAAAATTATCTGTACATGCAACCGAACGTCATCCCCGAATGCCTTTATCGGGGATCCAGTATGGTACAAGACCAAGACTGGATTCCCGCCTGCGCGGGAATGACGGAAAAGGTAACGAACATCGTTATTCGACTCTGCGACCTCAGCGTCCTCTGCGGTGAGAGAGCCGTTATTGTACGATCAGTCCGTACAGCTTGGATATCCCCAGCACGATCAGGCTGACACTTCTCATTATACCATCAACCAGAAAGTCAAGGTAGCTCATATCCTTCGCCAGCAGGAGGCGGATGAGGAGCGCGGTCAGGACGATGTTGAACAGGAGGATGAGGGGATAGGAGAAGAACGCGCCGTGCTCGTTG
Source organism: Nitrospirota bacterium (assembly GCA_017885365.1). Next base: position 7,898 of record JAFNGD010000238.1, on the reverse strand, counting down.
ATGTCGTTCTGGTCGGTCTGGAGGAAGATCAGGGTGAGGATGATATGGAACGCGAAGGCTGCGCCGGCGATGAGGACGAGCCAGGGCTCGAGCACAGGGGCGTCAGCGGCCCGGGCGAGCCAGTAGGCGACGAGGGCGAAGAAGGTGTAGAGCGGGAAGAAGTAGGGCGCCAGGGTGATGATGAANNACATAGCTCAGGATCGGCTTCTTGAACAGGAAGTGGATGATGCTATAGAGGATGAACCCGCCGGCGAACCAGTAGGGAACGAGTGGTTGGTACGTCACGCTGATGGAAATGACTGCGAGCTGCCAGGCGAATCCCGCACAGAAGGGAAGGAGCGCGATGCCGAGCAGGATCTTGCCGATCCGCGTGAGCAGGGAGGTTCCCGAGGGCATCAGAGCAGGTTGTCCAGGATGAACTTGGACAGGTCGTTCGCGTCCTTGGCCGTCTCCGCGGGTGGCTCGGTGACTGCCGCGGGTGATTCCGCAGGCTTCGGCGCGGTTTTCGCTTCCGTTGCCTGGACAGGAACCCGCTTCTCGGCAATGAAACCGGTGTCCGCCTGGTAGGCGACGTCCTTATAGATGACGGAGTCCATATAGGTCTCGGCGCCCAGCTCCTTCAGCTCAGCCTCGGACCGGATCTGGCCCACGAGGCCGCTGGGATCCGCGCCGTCGTCGATGGTCCTGACGATGCGGAACGCCGGGAGCAGCAGGAAGGTCGGGTTATCGCCGGCGAGCATGGTCAGGATACCCCTGTCCACCTTGATCTTGCCGGCTTCCACCATGCTGTCCAGCATGCTTTGGGAGAAAAAAAGTCTTTTCATATAGTCCCGTCAGAGCTCCTTGATCACAAGGTAACACCGTGTCCGGTCCTTGTCAACAATGCTACACCTGACGCTGCATCCGGACGATGGCAACGATTGCCATGACCGCGAACACGGTGTTGGCCAACCACGCAGCCTGCACGGGGGGCATGGCGCCGGAAAGCCCGAGAGCCCTGCCGCCGCTGGTGAGCGCCCAGTACACGGTGGCGATGAGCAGGGACAGGGCGATGCCGCGAGCTGCTCCGCCGCTCCGCACCCGCTGGAGCGAGAAGGGCGTGGCGATCATGACCATCAGGAGGCTCGCAAAGGGATAGGCGATCTTGCCGTGCAGGTCCACCTCGTAGCGGACCGCCTTGTACCCGCTGCCCTTGAGCTTCCGCACGTAATCCCAGAGCTCGGTAAAGTTCATCTCCTCGGAGCTCTTGACGATCATTCCCATGTCCTCGGGCTTGTCCACGATGTTGTACACCTCGCCGTCCGCCGTCTGGGAAATGATGGTGTCGCCCCGGGTGACGAACTTCTGGCTCTCCCGGAGCTTCCAGGCAGTTTCCTCCCAGACGAGCCGCCCGGCCTTGATCCGCTCGCGGACGCTGAAGTCGGGGTTCAGCTTGTAGATGTTGACGCCGATCATCTCCCTCCGGTCCGGGGTCACGAGGTCGATGTTCGCGATGCTGTTGTCCGGCCCCCGGAGCCAGAGGCGGCGCTGCTGGAAGATGACCCGCTGCTGTTTCTTTTCCACCTCCACATTCCGGATGTACGCCGCGCGGGCGGTATAGACCGGCATGAACACCTCATTGTTCAGGAACCCGAGGCCCGAGATCAGGATGCCGCCGAGGAGGACCGGTGCGATGATGTTGATGAGGCTGAGGCCGCCTGCGCGCATGGCGGTGATCTCCTGGTTGCGGGAAAGGTTGCCCAGGGAGAGCAGGGTGCCGATGAGCGCCGCGAAGGGAAGGGCCTGGCCCGCCATGCCCGGGATGCTGTAGAGGTAGTATTTCGCGATCTGGACCAGGGCGGCCTTATGCTTGATGAAGTCGTCGGCCTCCTTCAGGAAGGTCACGCACAGGAAGAGGACCACGATCCCCGCAAGGACCATGAAGGAGGTCCTGAAGAACGCCATGAATATGTAGCGGTCGAGCAGTCTCATGGCATGCGCTCGCCTCTCCGGAAAAGTGACCCCAGGCGGCGCGCAAGGGCGCTGATGCGCGGACCGAAACCGAAGTATATCTCGTTGCCCTTTTTCACCACCATGGCGACGGCGGCGAGGGTGATCAGGCCGTTCGGGACCCAGGTCGCGGCGGCCGGCGATAGGGCGCCGCTTTCCGCAAGACGCGCTGCGGTCCCGAGGATGAGGTAGTACACGAGGATCACGAGGATGGAGATCGCAATGCCCGCCGACCTCCCCGCGCGGCCCTTCCGGATGCCCAAGGGGGCTCCGATGAGCCCGAAGACCAGGCAGGCGTAGGAGATGGACATGCGCTTCTGGAACTCGATCTCCATGTTCTTGGTGGGCTCGCCGGCAGCGCGCGCTTGCCGCAGCGCTACGAGCAGCTCGCGGCTGTCCATCTCGTCGATATTGCGCCCCCCGGAGCCGCTGTATTTCATGGTCGCGCGGTTGATGTCGATGTAGAGCCGGCCCGTGTCGAAGAACATGAGCGAGTAGACGTCCTCGGCGCGCGGCTGCAGTTGGATGGAGCCGTGCTCCATGACCAGGGTGACGTTCATGTTCTCGGCGCTGGTGAGGAGGCGGCCCTGCCTCGCCACGATGGTATACGGTTCGCTCCCGGAACGCTCGTCGGAGATGAATATCCCGCGCATGTCGTCCAGGGAGTTCATCTTGTCCACGTAGATGACCATGCCGTCGAACGTGCTGCTGAACACGCCCTGTTCCACCCCCACCATGGCCCGGGCCTTCAGCATGTTGAAGAGCTGTGCCTTGAAGGCGAATATGGCGTGGGGGGCCAGGAAGTGGGCGATAACGGCGGTGACGAAGAACAGGACGACGGAGAACTTCATCACCGGCCGGACCATGGCGTAGAGGCTCACCCGGGACGCCTTCATGGCCGTCACCTCCGAGTCCGATGAGAGGCGGCTGAATGCCGTGAGCGCTGCGACCAGCAGCGATATGGGGATGGTCATCACGAGGAAGCCGGGCATGATGTACAGCAGGAGCGTGCCCGCCTCGGCGAGCGAGGACCCCTTGGACAGCACCAGCTCCGTGAGCCGGAACATCTTCTGCAGAAAGAGGGCGAGCGTGAGGACGGCGATGCTCAGGAAGAAGGGGGCCAGGAGCTCGCGCATGATGTATCGGTCGAGGATCTTCGGTCTGAACATGGCTATTTTCTCAGTTCCTCGAGGATGTAGATGTCGATCTGGTTCATGTCGAAGTAATCGCGCTCCAGTTCCTCGACGTAGAACCGGTCGAGGCCGCTGTTGGTGAGGAAGTCCTCGCGGACCCGGTTGTCACGGGAGACGATGATGTGGGGCAGGAGATTGTTGAGGTAGAACGACTCCTTCCGGATATCCAGGATGATCTCTTCGTAAATGGCGTGGGGGACGGGCCCCGTGGTGAGGCCCTTGGAGTGGACCTCCCGGTTCAGGTCCTGAATAAAGATCTCCTGGTCCTCCTTGGAGTTCAGCTCGGCATAGATGCTCTTGAACCGCTCCTTGATGTAGCGGTGAATGGTCGCGTAGACGCGCTCTTCAGCATTGACGGTGTTGAGCGTCGAGGCCAGCTCCCGGTAGGTGGTGTCCCCGGAGCGGATCTTCTCCAGTCCCCGGTACAGCGTCTCGACCTTCTTCCGTCCGTAACGGGTCAGGTAGTGGTTCTCCTTCAGGTCGGCAATGAAGAGCTCGTGGAACAACCCCGGTTTCACCTTGTCGAAGATGTCCATGTTGCCGGCGAGGCTCCGGATGTTGTCCTCGCTCAGGGTCGACCGCTCCATGAAAGCCAGGTTGTTGATCACGGTGGCTGCGCTGTCGTACCGGTCGAAGTAGGTCAGGACACGGCTCATGCCCTCCAGGATGGTCATGTCGTTGGTGTCGCGGGCCTGCTCGTCGCAGGCGCGGACCGTGTCCAGGAGAAGGCTTTCAAAGGCGGGGTCCCGGTTCGTCATGGACCGCTGCTTGGCCTTCAGAAGTTTGATGAGGTCTTCCGGCGCCACGTGTCCGAGGAGATCGCCGGTCTTCAGGAAGAACCCCTCGCAGATGGCCCGGGTCTCCCGGATGTAGTCCGGCTCCTCCACCTCGATGATCTGCATGTCCTTGAGCAGCAGCTCGTCGAGGGTATCGAACAGGTTGTTCGGGATGTTGAGGCGGAGGCTCAGGGTGCGGAGCCGCGAGAGCTTGGCCAGCTCCGACGGGTTCACCTCGCCCGTTTCCGAGACGGCGATCAGGATGTCCTTGTACTCGTCGACGACCTTCTTGTTCTCGGCCAGTTTGTACATGCCGTCGATCTTGATGCGCTCCTGCTGGTAAGGGGCGATGTCGTGGAGGTCGGCGAGGGCGCTCAGGATCTCCATGTCGTGAGGGGGTATCTGCTTGTGCTCAACGTACATCTTGTTGAACGCGGCGAAGTATTCCTCGGTGTGCAGGTTGACGAGCCGGAACAGGAACACGAAGGCCTTGGGGTCCTCCAGGGCGTCGAAGATCTCCCGGCAGAAGCGGGAATCGTCACGCACGCCCACCGCCTCGCTTCGCTTCACCTGCTTGCCCAGCTTCCGGAGGACCTCCCGCTGGACCTCCCGGATCTCGACCTTCAGCGTCGTGTCCACGAAGAAAAAATAATTGGAAACGGCGTTGCCCGTGAGGAAGATGCGGTCGAAGGACTCCTCGCCGGCCGTGGTGTTGCTGAACGTAATGCTGTCGGCCTCGTCGTAATAGGCGCCGAACATCACAAGGCGGTTCGCCACGTCCTTGCGGAGCAGGTCCTTGAGCGGAAGATCAACGCCGAACATGTACTGGCAGGCGTGGCCGCCGGTCCCCCTGTAGCGTACGCCGGTCTTGGTGATGATGAACTCGTTCCCTCCGGAAAAGAACCGGTCGCCCTCGGGGACCGACTCGTAGTAATAGCGGTTGCTGAGGTCCGCGCCCGTGATGGTCACGGAATAGTCGACCTTGTCGTTTGCCTTTCCCAGCAGTTTGATCTCGCGGATCATAGAGTTTCATTATAACAGAGCACCCTCGTTCTTAAAAGCACATTTTTCCTTGCCCGCCCGGGCCCGCGGGGGTATAATGCACCCCGCATCGAAGGAGCATGATGTCCGCTGCCCGCGGGCGGACAGTGCTGCGACGGAGGTGGAACCGCATCATGAAGAGAAACGTGTTGCTCATCATCATCACGCTCCTGGCGGTCATCGGGGCCTTGTTCTTCTTCGGGCAGAACGGCGGGCAGCGGGTGAAGATCGTTCGGGAGGGGGACCGCGCGCCCGAGTTCAGCCTCCCGTCCCTGGACGGCAGGTCGGTGAGCCTGTCCTCTTGCCGGGGCAAGGTCGTGATGGTGCACTTCTGGGCCACCTGGTGCCCGCCGTGCGTTGATGAGATCCCGACCCTGGAGCGTCTGCACCGCGCCTATGTCGGCAAGGACCTCGAGATCCTCGCCGTGAGCGTTGACGAAGGCGGCGCAGGCGCTGTCGGGCGGTTCATGCAGAAGAACCGCTTTGCCCTGCCGGTGCTCCTGAACTCCGACCAGTCCGTGTCAAGGGCGTATGGAACCGTCAAGTTCCCCGAGACCTATCTCATCGATCGCGAGGGGATCGTCCGGCAGAAGGTCATCGGCGCTGTTGATTGGACGAGCCCCGCTGCGCTGCAGGTCATTCAGGTCATGCTGGATAAGAAGTAGTCAGGGATCAGATGTCAGGAGTCAGGAGTCAGGAGTCAGGAGTCAGGAGTACTACGCTCTCATCCCTGTGTGATAACAGTATGAACGACAATCAGCTCATCAACATTCTTATCGGTATTGCTTTCCTTCTTGTGATCAGGTCGCTCCGCCGCGGCGGCGGCGGTTGAGGCATCGACCCTGGTCCCTCCTGTAGGAGGGATGATCATGATCACAAGAACGACACCGGAAAGAAGTAACCTCCTGTCATGAAAAAGATCCTCTTCTGGGGGCTCGCAGCTCTGACGCTGCTCATCCTGGTCCCCGCGGTTTGGATTTTCCTGTCCCTCAGGGACCTTCCCGACGTCTCTGTCCTGAAACACTACCGCCCCGCTGCCGCGTCCGAGGTCCTGGACCGGAACGGCAGTCCCCTCGCGTCCTACTACGAGCGAAAGTTCCGCATCTGGGTGCCCATCGCATCGCTCCCCGACAGCGTGATCCAGGCGGTGGTGACCGCCGAGGACGACACCTTCTTCGGCCACAAGGGCGTCAACTACAAGGCCGTGTGGGATGCCTTGCGTCATGACGTGCAGAAGAAGCGGTTCGCCCGCGGCGGCAGCACCATCACCCAGCAGACGATCAAGAATGTCCTGCTGTCGAAGGAAAAGACGCTGACGCGGAAGCTGCGCGAGTTCGTGCTTGCGCAGCGGGCCGAGGAGCTTTTGACGAAACGCGAGATCCTGGGAATCTACCTAAACGAAGTGGAATGGGGTGAGAATGTGTACGGCATCGAGGCGGCAAGCCGGTACTATTTCGACAAGCATGCACCGGAGCTCACCCCGGCCGAGGCGGCGCTCCTGGCCGGCATGCTGCCGAATCCGCGCTATTACAATCCCTTTAAGAAGATGGACAAGGCCCGTCAGCGCCAGGAACAGGTGCTCTTCAACATGCAGCAGGCGAAACTGATGTCGCCGGAGGACTATCAGGCTGCCCTGGCAGCGCCGATCACGCTCCGGGACGCCTCCTCAACGCGGTTCGATCTCTCCCTGCTCGCGAACGGAAGCGTCCGGCCCTGCCACCTGAGGGCGCTGGAAGCCGTACTGCTCGGATACGTCGGCGAGCAGGGGTTATACCGGCAGGGTCTCAAGATACGAACGACCATCGACAAGCAACTGCAGGACAGCCTGATCGCTTCCCTGGCAACCGGCAGCGTTCCGTCCGGCGATGTCCCCGACAGCATCATCGTGATGAAGGAGGGGACGGAGATCCGCGCGCTGGCTTGCTCGACGAATGTCGAACAGGCGCGGGCCTATCCGGGGTCGCTCGGCACGCCGAACCCGTCCTATGAGGTCCTTACGGTGCCGCCCGGATCGATCAGGAAAGAGGATATCGTGCTGCCCGATTGAAGCTCTCTGCAGCAAGCTGCAGGGAATCTTCGATCCTTAAGGAAGTATCGTTATTCTAATCGCTCGCTAACCCCGCAGCAAGCTACGGGGAATGCGCTCGCTCCTGGATTCATCGGAACTGGAGAATCGGAAAAGCGGGGAAACAGCAGATTTTCGATAGCGGCGCTTCTTCTTCTCATCGATGTGCCGATGGACCGGCCCGCTCCACCGGCTTCCCTAGAACTCGATGTTCGGCCGGAGGATGATCTGGGTCTGGCTGCCCGAGTGGTCTGTGGCGAGGGCTCCCGAGTACTTTTTGGGCGATTCCCAGATGAAACCGGTGGCCAGGGAGAAGGCCATTTTTTTGTTCTCCAACGGCCATTTCTTGTCGACGAAGAAATAGTGGCGGATAGGTGTGAAGGTCCCGCGCTCGAAGTCGACGGTGTACTCGAACCCGCTGTTGTTGAAGAGCGAATCGTTCTTCGGCTGGTAATCGAGCCGGCTCCGGCGGAAGGAGAGGTAGTAGATGTCCGTGATGTCCGGGTTTCCATGGAGCTTGGCGCCAAAACGGAAACTCCAGCCCAATTTCTGGTCCTGCGTTTTCCGGTCTCCCTTCACCTTCCATTCCATTTCCCACCAGTCATCCCGGATCAGCGTATTGTTCTTGATATGATAGGTCCCCCTGCTGTACAGCAGCCCGCTGTACCCGATCCCCTTGCTCTTCTTGTCCTCGGGAATGGAAAAATCCACGATGTTTCCGAGGAACACCGAGACGGCATAGGGTTCCTCGAATCCTGCGGTAATGGCCTGCACCCAGTTGAAGCTCCCGGTGATCTGAGCGTTCTCGTAGAGCGTAGCGTCGTGTTCCTTGAT
>JAFNGD010000237.1 GCA_017885365.1 Nitrospirota bacterium | reverse complement strand
AGGTCCAGGAGCTCGAGGCTGATGGCGAAGATCAGGAAGAGCACCAGATACTTCGCCGTCATCGTGACGACATGCAGCTCCGCCCCTTTCACCTCTTCCAGGGACGTCTCCCACCGCTTCCGCGCCCTCTTGATCATGAACTTCCGGTACTCCATCACGATGATGTACGTGAGCATGCAGAGGGCGATGCCCGACACCACGGCCGACATGATGAAGATGACCGGCATGAGCGGCGTCATCCAGAGGGCGTTCGCCTTCACCGACCCGAAGATGAATCCGGCGTAGCCGTGGAGGAAACAGGCCACGGGGATGCCGATGCCGGCAAGGACCTTGATCGCCTTCTCGTCGCGGTGGAGCGACGCTTCGCTGATGTCGTACACGCCCAGGGTGAGCGCCGTGTACAGGAGATACTCCATCCACTGGAGCATGGTCTTGTCCTGCACATCCCGCAGGGCGACCGCCTTGACGACGAAGTGCTTGCGGTAGAGGAACCAGAGCTCCGANNCCATAGGTGAAGAACACGATACCGAAGGCCGCGATGGCCGACGTAAAGTGCGAGGTCATCATGACGTTGATCCCCCGGAGCGGATGCTGGAGGTGCAACATGATCGGCATGGGCGCCACGAACAGGAGTGCGAAGGAGAACACCAGGGCGAACCGGGCGATGTCCTTCAGCTCCTTGATGCCGAAGACATGGTACAGCGACGACAGCACGAAGGCGCCCGCCACGAGCCCCGTCATGAAGGGGTACATCACGATCTGGACGCTCCAGTAGATGTATTCGTTCGGCGTAACGAACAGTTCTTTTACGGTCCATATCTCTCCGTGTACCATGGCTAACGTACCTCCTCATCCAGGCCGAGGTAGAAGGCCTGGGGCTTCGTTCCATATTCGCTCTTCAGCACACCTACCCTCTGGGTCCTGATGACCTGAGTCACCGGATCGTTGGGGTCCTTGATGTTCCCGATCTTGCGCGCGCCGAAGGGACAGGCATCGACGCATGCGGTCTTCATCCCCTTCGTAATGCGGTGGTAGCAGAAGTTGCATTTCTCCGCCGTGTGGTACACGGGGTGGAAGAACCGGACGCCGTAAGGGCAGGCCATGATGCAGTATCCGCAGCCGATGCACCAGCTCCGGTCCACGAGCACGACCCCATCCGGAGCCTGGTAGGTGGCCCCCACGGGACAGACCTGGACGCAGGGAGGGTTCTCGCACTGGTTGCAGAGCTTGGGCACGAAGTACGCCTTTTCAATATTTTCCTTCGGGACATCCTGGTATTTTCCGAGCCCGAGGTCGATCTTCGTCGTGGTAAATCCGTCCCGGGCCCCTTTGGGAGTGTCCGCAAAGAGCCTGCCGTCCTTGGTCAGAACATAGCGCTCGACCCAGGTCCGTGTGACGTTTGCGTCATAAGGGATCTCGTTCTCGTTCTTGCAGGCCTTGACGCAGAAGCCGCATCCCACGCATTTGTAGGTATCAACGAGGAATGCCCAGCGCACCTTCGTCTTTTCCGCAGCGACCTGGGCAAAGAGCTTTTCGGGATCGATGATCTCGAACGCCGCAAGCGGCACGGCCACCCCGGCGATCGTAACCGTTTTCTTCAGGAAGTCCCTTCGCGTAATCATCGCATTCCCTCCAGGTTCGGATGATGGGGATTATGACACGTAGCGCATTCGATGTCGGGATTGTGCTTGTCGGGATCGATGCCCTTGATCTTCAAACGTCCGCTCGAGGGATAGGGCAGCGGATAATGGCAGCGGAGGCATTGCTGCCGGCTCCTGTCGATCGTCAGCTTGGGCCTTTTGTCAGCATCATAGTGAATGACCCCCTCGGGGGTCCCGGCCGGCCCGTGACAGTTCTCGCACTGGATGTTCTGGTGAGGGGATTTTTTAATGCCGACGTAATTCTTATCGTGGCAGTCCTTGCAGTATTCGGTGCCCTGGTACTTCACCTGGATCTTCTTCCAGTCCTCTTCATTCGACTTCCGGTACCAGCCGTACATGTACCCCCGCTCATGAATGCCGAAGTCCTTGGGCACATAGACCATCCTGGCCGCCAGGACAAGCACGATGATCCCGATGACAACGAACAGCGGCCGGAGAACGTGGTTCTTCATGAAGTACCTCCACTCATGGAATTGATCATAGCCTTTCCACCCCGGTGCTTAGCGCCGGTCTTCCTTCAGTCCCGCCACCAGTCCGTATCCCTGCCACAGGATGGCTCCGAAGCAGACGGTCAATCCGATCACCAGGCCGACGAGGTGGACCCATTGGTTCTTGATGACCACGAACAGCACGATGAAGATCGCCGAAAGCTTCAGGACATTGATCGCCGCCGCAGCGACGTTCGCCAGGACGCCGGAGGTTCCCTTCCGGAGGTAGACCCGCTCCACTGCGTAGGCAAGCCACCGGAAATTGATCAGGCCGAGCGCGGCGCCGACCACCACGCCGATGGGCACGGGCCAGAAGGGGTAACCCGGCCAAGCGGTCATCTGGACCGCGACAACAGCGGCAATGCCGATGCCCGTGAGTACCGCGGTCTTCCTGGCAACACCCGCTGCGACGGCCTTCACCGAGTGTTCGCGGAGATCGTCCTTATCGGTCATGATCCCTCTTGTCGTCCGTTCGGTCCAGATCCATGAGCCTGCGGGTCTGGTCGTAGAGGTTCTTGAAGCCGGCAGCAATACCCAGCAGAAGGAACACCAGAGTGAGCCACGGCGTCGTGCCGAAAAGGCCGTCCAGGTAATGCCCGGCATAGTACCCGATGACCGTGGAGACCACCAGGGTGATCCCCACGGTGCTCAGAACTCCGAGCATGCGGAAGAGCTTTCGGTCCTTTTCTTCCATGGTAAGTTCTCGAAGTTAGGAAGGGAGGAAGGTAAGAGGGTAGGAAGTTGAGCGCTCATTCCTCACCGCTTCTCTCCATCCTACCTTCTTGACTTCTTATCTTCGTGCTTTCAATCCCTACAGGGACCGCAGGCTCTTCCGCGCCGCTTCGACGGTCTTGTTGATGTCCGACTTTGAATGTGCCAGGGACAGGAACGCTGCCTCGAACTGCGACGGCGCCAGGTTCACGCCGTTCGCAAGCATGCTGCGGAAGAACTTCCCGAATCTCGCCGTGTCCGACGTCTTGGCGCTCGCGAAGTCCGTCACCTTCCTGTCCGTGAAGAAGGTGGTGAACATGGAACCGACGCGGTTGATGGTCGTTGCGATGCCGGCCTCGTTCGCGGCGACCCGGAGCCCCTTTTCAAGGTCGGCGGACATCCTTTCGAGTGTCTTGTACACACCCGGTCTCGCGAGGAGCTTCAGGGTCTCGATGCCAGCGGTCATGGCAAGGGGGTTGCCCGACAGCGTGCCCGCCTGGTAAATGGGCCCGAGCGGCGATATCTTCTCCATGATCTCCCGCTTGCCGCCGTAGGCGCCGACCGGCAGGCCGCCGCCGATCACCTT
>JAFNGD010000236.1 GCA_017885365.1 Nitrospirota bacterium | reverse complement strand
GCACGCCGGCGTTGGTCATCTCCGCGAGGCCCGCGCCCTTGCCGCCGAGCAGGTCCTTCATGGTCCCGGTCCCATCGGCCTTTCCATTCCCGAAGAAATAGATAAGCTTTTTTGCAATTGCCATGGTACGTTCCTCCCTGATTTACATCGTCAGAATTCAGAAACCAGAAGTCAGAAGCCAGACGAAGTTCTCCTGGCTCCTACTTTTCTTCCGCGCTCAGCACCAGCCGCGAGAAATCCGCGATCCCCGAGAAGAGCCCGGTGATGCCGGCGAGCAGCGCCAGCCGGTTCTGCTTCACCTCGGCGTCCTTGTCCATCACCATGACCTTGTCGAAGAACGCGTCAACGGGGCCGCGGAGCGACGCGATGTCGGCAAGGGCGCCCCGGAAATCGAGTTTCGCCGTCTTTTCCTTCACGCGGTCTTTGATATCGCCATAGGCCGAAAAGAGCTCCTTTTCAGCGTCTTCCTTGAGCAAACCTTTCTTTACCGCACCCGCGAAATCCTTCGGTACGATGTTGCCTGCGCGCTTGAGTGCGGTCACGAGCGGCCGGTAATCGTCGGAGGTCCGCCAGGCGTCAAGGGCCCGAACTTTTTCCCTGGCGACAAGCGGGTCGTCGAAGGGCCCCGAGAGCGCTGCGTCCACCACGTCGGATCGGAGCCCTTCGGTGGTCAGCATGCCGGCGAGCCGCTGGCGGAGAAAATCAAGGACCTCTGACTCCACCTTCGTCTGTTCGGACTTTTTCATGCCGTGTCCCTTGCATGTCTCGGTGACAAGCGCCGCGAGCGAGAGATGCAGGCCCCGGTCGAACAGCATGGTAAGGATGGCCACGGACTGTCTGCGAAGGCCGTAAGGGTCCTCGGAGCCGCTTGGGACGAGCCCCACGGAGAAGCATCCGGTGATCGTATCGATCCGGTCGGCAATGCCGACACACATGCCTTCGAGCGAACCCGGCAGCGCATCACCGGCGAAGCGCGGGAGGTAGTGCTCGGCGATGGCCGCGGCGACCCGCGGGTCCTCGCCGGACAGGACCGCATATTTGCTGCCCATGACGCCCTGGAGCTTCGGGAACTCGCCCACGACGCCCGTGAGCAGGTCGGCCTTGGCAAGATACGCCGCTCGCCCGGCGACCGCGGCATCGGCCTTCACAATGCCGGCGATATAGGCGGTCAGCTTCTTGACGCGCTCGGTCTTGTCGTAGACCGATCCGAGCTTCTCCTGGTAGGTCACCTTCTTGAGCCCCTCGACGCGGTCCGCGAGCGGCACCTTCAGGTCGTGGTCGAAGAAGTACGCTGCGTCGGACATGCGCGCGGTGAGCACCCGCTCGTTCCCGGCCTGGACCACGGCCATGTCCTCGGCGCGCGTGTTGCTGATGGTGATGAAGTATGGCAGGAGGTTGCCCGCCTGGTCAACGACGCTGAAGTACCGCTGGTGCTCGCGCATGGCGGTGATCAGGACCTCCTTGGGCACGCGCAGGAAGTCCTTATTGAACGAGCCCATGACCGCCACCGGGTATTCCACAAGGTTCGTCACCTCGTCGACGAGCCCGCTGTCCTCGAGCACCATCCCGTTCTTCGCCTTGGCCAGCTCCTCGACCTGCTTCACGATGCGCGCCCGCCGCACCTCGGGGTCGATCACCACGAAGTTCGGCTCCGCCTGGAGCTGGTAGGACTTGAAGTCCTTGACCATGAATGCGCCGGGGCTCATGAACCGATGGCCACGCGAGACGTTTCCGCTCTTGATGCCGTTCAGCTCGAATGCCACCGCGGCCCCGCCGTAGATGGCGAGGATCCAGTGGATGGGACGGGCGAACCGGATGTCCTTGTCCATCCACCGCATGGACTTGGGGAACGGGATGGACAGGATGAACCCCGGCATCACCTGGCCGAGCCAGGCCGCCGTGTCGCCGCCCTTCTCGTCGATGCGGGCAACGACGTACTCGCCCTTGTCCGTTGCCTTCACGCCCAAGGCGTCCACAGCCACGTTGTTCTTCTCGGCGAAGACGAGTGCGGCCTTGGTGGCCTTGCCGTCGGCGTCAAAGGCGATCCTCTTCGGCGGACCGAGCACTTCCTTGGACATGTCGGCCTGTCGCTCGTCCAGTTCGGAGGCGTACAGGACTAGGCGGCGCGGAGTGCCGTAGGTCTTGATCTCGCCCGATGATCCGACACGCCCCGACGCGAGGAGCTGTGCGAACAGCTCCTTCATCTTCTCCAGCGCGGGCGGAATGAATCGCGACGGGATCTCCTCGGTGCCGATCTCTAATAAGAACTCTTTTGCCAAGATTACCTCGATACCATCAACAACGAGTTAACCACAGATGAACACAGATAGGTCAACAGAAAAGAAAAGACTTAGTAACCACGGATGAACACGGTAAAAGGCGAAAAGCTCTTTACCGCAGAGAACGCTGAGCACGCAGAGAAAACCTTACACTAAATTCTACTCCCTGACTTTCTCCGCGATCTCTGCGATCTCCGCGGTGATATCCGTTTTTCTTTCCTGGACCCTTGCCCCTGGACCCTATTTCTTCAGCATCGGGAACCCCTTCGCCTCCCGGTCCGCCAGGTACGCATGGGCGCAGAGCCGCGCCAACTTCCGGACGCGGGCGATGTAGCCTGTCCGCTCGGTGACGCTGATGGCCCCGGCAGCATCCAGGAGATTGAAGGTATGCGAACACTTGAGGCAGTAATCGTAGGCCGGATAGACCACGCCCGCCTTGATCAGCTTCTCGCACTCCTTCTCGTAGGACTCGAACTGCCGGAAGAGCATCTCCCGGTCCGAGAGCTCGAAATTGTACTTCGAGAACTGCACCTCGGTCTCATGATGCACGTCGCCGTATTTCACGTCCTTGGTCCAGGCGAGGTCGAAGACGTTGTTCACGCCCTGGAGGTACATGGCGAGCCGCTCAATGCCGTAGGTGAGTTCGGCCGATATGGGCTTCAGGTCGATGCCGCCCACCTGTTGGAAGTAGGTGAACTGCGTCACCTCCATTCCGTTCAGCCAAACCTCCCAGCCCAGTCCCCATGCCCCGAGGGTTGGCGATTCCCAGTCGTCCTCGACGAACCGGATGTCGTGCTTCAGGGGATTGATGCCGAGCTTCTGGAGGCTTTCAAGATAGAGTTCCTGGACGTTCATCGGATGGGGCTTCAGAATCACCTGGAACTGATAGTAGTGCTGCATCCGGTTGGGGTTCTCGCCGTAACGGCCGTCGGTCGGCCGGCGCGACGGTTGGACATAGGCCGTGCTCCAGGGTTCGGGACCGAGCACGCGCAAAAAGGTCGCCGGATGGAAGGTCCCCGCGCCGACCTCGAGGTCGTAGGGCTGATGAATGACGCAGCCCTTCGAAGCCCAGTAATCCTGCAAGGTCAGTATAAGCTCTTGAAATGTCAAATTATTTCCTCTGTTCGGAAGACCGAGAGGGAATCGGAATGTACTGAAAAAAATAGAGTGCTATTATACAAAAATACCTTATCTTGTCAAGCAAATATGGGGTTATTTAGAGGATTTATAATTCAGGGATATAACGGAGAATACGGTTTTATTGCGCGTGACTAGGAACGTAAGAAGCGATCTTGACTCCTGCACCATCGGCAAGAGCATATGGCCGCTGAAGCCTAATATGCGATGCCTATGCTTATGCCGTAGACCGTCTTCTCGAAATCCGTTTCCAGAAACGGCGTGAGAATAAGGCTCTTGATATAGGGATAACAAATAGGTCAGGCAATATCAACATTTCCTCTTTTCAAGCCTGATCCTTTTGAGGATTAGGAAAGACTTCTACACCTGCCACATCATGGCTTCGAAGTCCTCGGTGGGGACCTTCACCTGGATGAAACCGCGATAGGGCCACTTCTCGATCTCCGAGCCCTTTCGCTCCACGGTTATGAAGCAGTGGATCTCGTCGTTCGGCTTGACGCCCAGGAGCTCGAAGGGGATCGCCAGTTCGATAATCTCATTGGCCGCCACGTTATTGATGGCAGCGATCTCCTTCCGGTCGCTGTTCTCACCCTGGAAGAGATACGCCGTGGCCCTCCGCTCCTGGGGAAGGATGCGGATCTCGGCATGCAGTCCTTTAGGAACAAGGAAGTTCACGAAAAAGGAGAGCTCCACCGCTTTGTCGTCCTGGAGGCTCTGGCTCGGGTCAAGGCGCAGGAAGAGGTTCCTGAGATCGAACCCGTAATAGATGTGGGAGATGACGCTGTCGCCGCGGTGCATTGCGCCCCCGCCCCGGGCCACGTCGTAGAACCCGGCAGAGAGCCATTCGAAGTAGTTGGTCACCTGGCCGTCGATGGTCGGCGAGATGAGCGCCGTGAGCTCCACGGTCGGGCGGGCCTCGCGGTCCTCGCGCAGGATGGGCACGCGGAGCTCGTCGGGCACGTCCAGGCCGATGATGCGGTACACGTTCATGAGGTGGGTACGGAACAGGAGGTCGAACTCCTCGTCGTTCTCTGAGAAGTGGTCGTCGCCGTACCACCAGCACCAGTCGCTTCCTTCAGCGATGTAGATCTCCTCCCAGGCCTTCATGAGCTTCTGCGGATCGCCGTTCCGCTCCGCGTAGGACACCAAGGCCTCCCGCGTCTGTCCCAGGAGGTCCCAGGCGCGATTGTCCTCCTCATGGCCGATCCAGATGCGGAAGTTCGAGTAGATCCAGGAGCCGGCGTGGAGCTTTGCGATGCGGTCCTGCGCGGGATGCTGCTTGAGGTACTCGCTCACAGTCACGCACCGGAGCCCCTCCTCTTTGCTTAATCGCTCATAGAGATAGAGGAAGAAGTCTCTGCCGTCGTTCGGGTAGTACTCCCAGGCATTTTCGCCGTCCAGGATGATCGACACCAGATGCGGCTTGTTGCCCGTGCTTTTCCGGATCCGGTGCAGCCGCTCGACGAGGTCGTTCACGGCGTTCTTGGAATCCCACTTGGTATAGACGAACCCCACGAGGTCGGAAAGTGTGTGGTCGCGGAACACGATGGACACGGTCTTGTCACCCTTGCCGGCCAGGTAGGGCTTGTACAGCATCTCGGGATTCTTCATGATCCCGCTGAAATCGCGTTCGATCGTAACGCCCAGGGAGCGCGCCAGCACGCCTTCGTCGGTGCCGATCCACCGGATGCCCGATTCGGCCAGGAGCGGGATGATCTCCTCGGCCACCGAGCCCTCCGACGGCCACATCCCGGCTGGGCGGGATCCGAAGAACTTTTCGTGGTAGGCAAGGGCGCGCTCCACCTGCACCTTTGCGTCTTCGGGATGGACGAATCGGTTCGCGGGCAGCTTGATGTCGGGCGTGGCGACCTTCGCCAAGTCCGTGTCGCAGAGCAGCGGCAGGATGGGGTGGTAGAACGGGGTGGTCGTGAGCTCGATCCTTCCCGCGGCGGCAAGTTTCCGGTACTCGGGGATGATGAGGGCCATGACCTCGCGCTGTTTCCTGATAAGAAGCCGCTTCTCCTCCTCGGTGAAGCCGGACCCTTTTTCGATCATTCCCTTCACCAGCGGGTCGTTCTGCTTGAAGACGGGGTCGAACCAGGTCAGGTTGAACCACACCTGCAGGTCGAGATAGTCATGCGTCGTGAAATACCGCGTTGCGTCATCGAGTTCCCGGGCAGACACGTTCTTCCCTCGCCGGTCGAGCAGCATCCAGTAAGCGGGATAGGGACGGATCATCGTGTCCCAGTTCGCCATGAATGAGTTCTTCAGCAGGAATATCCTCTCGTCGTGGTCGAGGTCGTCGGCGGGCTTCAGGGTGATGTCGAGGAACTTGTCGGACGCGTTGTTCTCGACGTAGTCCTGGATCTGCTTGATGAGCGAGGGGACGAGGTTGAAGGTCTGGTGGATTGAGGGAAAATCGGTGAGGAGCGCGGGCATGTCATAGTAGTCCTTGATGCCGTGCATCCGCACCCAGGGCAGGATCGTGCTGCCCGACAGGTCGTCCTTGTAGTACGGCTGGTGCATGTGCCAGACGAAGGCTATGGAGAGAGGGTGATCGGACATGTCGCATCGGCACGACGGGCATGCCGAACCATCTTAAAAGAGCGGCAGGATAATGTCAAACGAAATTTCGGCCGACGGAGGGTGCCGCGGTTCGTGCGGTCATTGACGGGGATCGCCGTAGTAATAGACCACTTCGCCGGGCCGGGCGAGCCCGATCTTGTCGCGAGCCATCCGTTCGAGGAACGCGGTATCGGTCTTGAGCGAGGTGACCTCTTTTGAAAGCCGCGCATTGTCCTTTTTCAGGTGCTCGATCTCGTTCCGGAGGTCGTCGGCATGCGCGCTCATGCGGTAATACTTCACGACTCCCATCTCGCCCACGACGAATTTCCAGAGGGCGATGATGCTGACGAGCACGGCCCCCGCGATGAGCAGCCGTTTGGTCCAGAGCGCCTTGGCAGACGAGTGGATCTTGAGATAGTTCCGCTTGGCCATGGACTGATTATCCGAGAACGAGTATTGAGACAGGTCTGAAGCAGATCACCATCATGATAAAAACGGATAAACTATGAAGCAAAGCGTTCAACTGCCGGGCAAGAAACAATCCGCCGTTATCCGACCCCTATCCGATGGGATCCGTGTCAAAGGCCATTTATAGGATTATGCCATTGATCGCGCAGTGTTGCAAGCGGGTACCGTGACTGCCTCCCGCGAAAAAACAAAACCACGAAGACATGCTTCGTGGCATTTGTTCATTCTGGATCGGGTAACACCGCTTGGTGCAGCACGGTTATTTCTTCTTCGTGGTCTTCTTGGCCTTCTTGGCCGGGGCTTTCTTCTTGGCTGGCATGTGAGGATCACCTTCCTTTCTGTTGGTGGCTGGTCCGACAGCTATCGGTAACCGTTCCCGGAAGACCGGACACGGGTCGCCTGGTGAATGTCGCCGGGGGACCAAGTCCCCCGGCGCTCCCCATTATTGGTGGGGTAGAGGAGAAAAACTACTTCTTCTTTGCTTTCTTCTTCGCCTTCTTCTTGGCAGCTTTCTTCTTCGCCGGCATCGAGTGTCCACCCCCTTTCGGTTACCGCGTTCAGTGAAGCGGCTTTATCGGGATACAAGCTGCGGTACATCGTTCAGCAGCGACATCTGAGAATATTTTTCCTTGAGCCGGGAGGCCACTAGGCTGAAGAACTCCTCTGCGTCTCTGATCGCCTGCCCCGCCTCGTACCGGGAGACCATGCTGCCGGTCTCGACCGCGAAGTTCTGGTATTTCCTCCTCATCCGGTCGAACTTGTTGATAAGGCTTTTGTGCTTCTCGCCGAGGATGACCCCCGACGCCGTTACCACCGTCTTGTGCGTGTCCCTGCTCCGTGAGCCCTTGGGCCGGTAACCCTCGGACAGGATGAGTGCGCGTCCGGAACGCGCCATTGCCTGGTATGCTGCGGCAAAGGACCACTCCTCATCCTTGTCCTGGAGCAGCCGCGCCGTGGCAAGATCGCGTTCAGCCCGCATCATGAGCCCCATGACCTCCTGGGCCTCGGCTGCACGCTCTTCCAGTCCCATCTCTTGGAGCGCTTCATATGTCATCTTCCTTACCCAGCAGGAATATCTTCTTGCCTTTCACGATCTCACGGATAAAAGGGTCCTTTGCATCTTTCCGCTTCCGGTACTCCTGCTCGTCGAAGGCCAAGTAGTCTATCTCACGCTTCATCTTCTCTTCGAGCCCCATCACCACGTCATTCAATTCGGTGATGTTCACCTGCCCGATCACCATGAGGTTGATGTTGCTGTCCTCTTTTTCTGCGCCCTTGGCGTAGGAGCCGTAGATGAACGCCGCCTGGACCCCTTTCAGCCTCGAGAGGACCGCCTTGATGGAGCCCTGGATGCCGGTGGTCTTGAAGATGAGGCCTTTCATTTCAGAGAAGATCGGCGAGTTCTTATCGGCGAAGTAGTATTTTTGCACGCCCCGCTTCTCAACTCCCAGAAGCCTTATCTTCACCAAGGTGTCCAACTCACGTTTGATTCCCGCTGCATCCTTGCTTATGTGGCGGGCGATCTCCCTGAGGTAGAACTTTTCATCCGGATTGTTAAAGAACAAACTTAAAAGCTCTGCTCTNNTTAGCAATTTCCCTCACCTCTGTGGACGAATATACAACAAGAGTGTACGATTTGTCAACAAAAAAAATTAAAAAATTAACTATCATAGAGTTAGACTATTTATCAACACGTGAATCAGCACAAAATATTTTGGTGCAATATGTTTTGTGATTATTGCCATTTTAACCACTATTTATAGTATTCCATGTTCTGCGTTCTTTTGACTAAATTTCTCAACTGGCGTTCGTGTCACGCATGCAATGTCGCACGGACCGCACCGAAGTTGATGAATTTCCCGCCAAACAGTCCCTTGTTCGACAGCGTCGTGATTTTTCATCCTACGACACATCGCACACGCACAGCAAAGAATGTCCGCGAAGCAGCGTGATCGATCTCATCATCGCATCATGCATGCACGCACTTCTGTCAACAGCAGGAAGTGTGGTCCCTCCGGCACATTGATGATTTCGCTTTCCCGAACAACGCTCTTATGGTATAGTAATGGATCGATTTGTGTTGACGAAATGTCTTCATCAGGAACGGAGTACCATGGACTTTAGTGAACTCGACCTGCCACACGAGGTCAGACAAGGGATCGAACATTCAGGCTTCAAAACATGCACACCGGTACAAGAGGCAGTCCTGCCCCGCGCGATCCGCGGCGAGGACGTCGCCGCACAGGCACAGACGGGGACGGGCAAAACGGCGGCCTTCCTTATTTCCCTCTTCACCCGCATGGTCCGTAATCCCGTCGTGGACCTCGGGAACTCCCCCCAGGCACTGATCATCGCACCCACCCGCGAGCTTGCCGACCAGATCTTCCACGAGGCGGAGCGGCTTGGCAAGTTCACGGGCTTTCGCTCGCTCGCGGTCTACGGCGGCATCGATTACGACAAGCAGCGGACCGCACTGGCCGCAGGTGTGGACGTGCTCATCGGCACGCCGGGCAGGCTCATCGACTACTTCAAGCAGCATGTGTACAGCCTCAGGAAGACACGCTACCTCATCATCGACGAGGCCGACCGCATGTTCGACATGGGGTTCATCGACGACCTGCGCTATCTCCTCAAGAAGTTGCCCGACTATACCAAGCGTCAATCCATGCTCTTTTCCGCCACCCTCTCCTACCGGGTCATGGAACTTGCCTACGAACACATGAACCTGCCCGAGAAGATCTCCATTACGCCCGAGCAGGTCACTGTCGAGAAGGTAGAGCAGGTGCTCTACCACGTAGGCAAGCATGAGAAGGTGCCGCTGCTTCTCGGCCTCCTTGCCAGGGAGGCTCCGGCCCGGGCCCTCATCTTCGTGAACACCCGCCGCGCCGCGGATATGGTCGTGGAGCGTCTGAACCGCAACAACTGGAAGGCCCAAGCCATCACCGGCGACATCGAGCAAAAGAAGCGCCTCAGGATCCTGGGGGACTTCAAGGAAGGAAGGCTCGCGATACTCGTTGCGACCGATGTGGCGAGCCGGGGGATCGATGTGAAGGACGTGACCCATGTGTTCAACTACGACCTGCCCCAGGACGCCGAGGACTACGTCCACCGCATCGGTCGCACCGGAAGGGCCGGCGCGACCGGAAAGGCTCTGAGCCTTGCCTGCGAGGAATATGTCTTCTCCCTCGAGAGCATCGAACAGTTCATCGGCCAGAAGATCCCCGTTGACTGGGCCGACGAGGGCCTGTTCATGAAGGAGATCCGGCGCACGCACGAGGAACGGCAAAAGAGCGAGCGGGAGCGGGCGCTTCGCCCCCCGCAGCCCGGCAGGCATCGCACCTCGGACCGGCCTCGCCCCCGCCGCTGACCCTCCGCCTTCTCCGTACTATGGTATAATAAGAACAGGCCATTGAGGACCGTTTATGTCCTCAATGACAGGCCGTCTGCCGGGCCGTCAATACTGCAGGCCGGCAAAAGGAGGCCCGCCATGAAGACCGCCGTAGAGGCACCCGTGCATCCCTGGTCGCAGTTCTACGAGCCGGGCGTGCCCGAACAGCTGACCTACCCCGAACTGACGCTGGGAGGGGTCCTTGAGGACACTGCCCGGAAGTTCCCCAGCCATCCCGCAATGGTGTTCTACGGGAAGAAGATCACCTACGCGGAGCTCGACCGGCTTGCCAACCGGTTCGCGCACGCGCTGCTCGGCCTGGGCGTCAGGAAGGGCGACCGCGTCGCGCTCATGCTCCCCAACATCCCTCAGATGGTCATTGCCTACTACGGCACGGTCCGCGTCGGCGCGATCGGTGTGGCGACCAATCCGCTGTATCATTCCCACGAACTCGAAGTGCAACTCAAGGACAGCGGTGCGTCGGTACTGGTCGCCGTGGACATGTTCTATCCGGTGATCAAGCCGGTGCTGGCGAAAACCTCCGTCCGGGACCTTATCCTGTGCGGCATCAAGGACTACCTGCCCTTCCCCTTGAACTTGCTCTATCCGATCAAGGCCCGGCTGGAGAAGCAGTGGGTGTCCGTACAGCGGGTGCCGCCTATCTATGACTTTCTGGAGATCATGGACCGCTCACCGGTAATGCGGCCCGATGTCGCCGTTGCTCCCGGCGACACCGCAATCCTGCAATACACCGGCGGGACCACGGGCGTCCCGAAAGGCGCTGTCCTGACGCACCGGAACCTCGTGGTCAACGCCGTTCAGTGCCGGACCTGGCTCACGGTCCGGAACGAGGGTGAGGAGCGCATCCTGGCGGTCATCCCCTTCTTCCATGTGTACGGCATGACCACGGCAATGAACCTCGGCATCCTGATCGGCGCCGAGCTCATCCTGCTGCCAAAGTTCCATACGAAAGAAGTGCTCAATGCGATCCAGAAGCACCGGCCGACTATTTTCCCCGGCATTCAGGCCATGTACCTGGCCATCGGGAACTACGTGAAGACCCACCAGTACGACCTGACCTCCATCAAGGCCGCCATCAGCGGTGCGGGCCCGCTCATGAAGGAGGTGCAGGACCGCTTCGAACACCTGACCAAGTCCCGGATCGTCGAGGGATACGGCCTGTCCGAGGCCTCGCCCGTGACCCATGCCAATCCCATCTTCGGCAGGCGCAAAAGCGGCACCATAGGGCTTCCCTGGCCCGACACGGAAGCCAGGATCGTGGATCTTGAGACAGGGACACGGGAGCTTCCGGTCGGCGAGCCCGGTGAGCTCGTGGTCCGGGGACCGCAGGTCATGAAGGGCTACNNACCGCATCAAGGACATGATCAAGACGGTGGGCGAGAACGTGTACCCGCGGGAGGTGGAGGAGGTCCTGTACACCCATCCCAAGGTGAAGGAGGCCGTGGTCGTGGGCGTGCCCCACGAGGAGTACATGGGAGAGAAGATCAAGGCTTACATCGTCCTGAAGGAGGGACAGACCGCAACGGCCGAGGAGATCATCTCGTTCTGTAAGGCCGAGCTGTCCAAGTTCAAGGTCCCGAAGGAGATCGAGTTCCGGGACCAGCTCCCCAAGACCTTGGTGGGCAAGGTGCTCCGGCGGGTCCTGCGCGACGAGGAACGGAACAAGCTCGGGATCAAGGAAAAGATATAGACCATTTTACCGCAGAGATCGCTGAGACCGCAGAGGAATCGTACTGCATGAAATCCGCACCAGCATTTCTCAGCGAGCTCTGCGTCCTCTGCGG
>JAFNGD010000235.1 GCA_017885365.1 Nitrospirota bacterium | reverse complement strand
CAAGCTACGGGGAATGCGCTCGCTCTTGGATTCAATACATCGACAACGATCGTTCTTGAAAGTATCTGTCGTAACACCTTTATCGGAAGCGATCAGATCGTATCCGCGTCCGTACGCCCTCATCGATTTCGTATCGTGCGACCTTCCCCGTCGCACTCTGTTCACACACGGTGCTTTCGCTTGTCTCCTTGGCACGGCACGCTCCAACCGCTACGTGGTCCTTTCCAGATCATACGTAGGATATAATTTCCGGGCGCATTCCGGGCATATGCCATGGCTGAACTCCGCCTCGGAATGCTCCCGGATGTAGGATTCGATCTGGTTCCAGTATCCCTGGTCGTCCCTCACCTTCTTGCAGGAAGAGCAGATCGGCAGCATCCCGCTGAGCATCTTCACCTTGGCGAGTGAGCGCTGCAGGTCCGCGTTCGTCCGTTCCAGGTTGTCGATCAGCGGGTTGGTGAGCGAGAAGAACAGCCATGCACCCGCCACGACTGCCAGGAGCCCGACTGCACTGCTGATCACGATGGCCTTGATGAAAGGCCGCCTGACCTCCTCCAGGTCGATCTTGGCAACAATGCCCAGGTCCAGCTCCGCGACCGGCTCAAATGCAGCCAGCACCTCGGCGCCGCGATAATCGAAGCCGACCATCGTGCCCGAACGGCCGGAAAGCGCCGCTTGCATCGGCTCGCCCAGGCACGATCCCACCGGCACCGGCTTGAGATTTTCGAGATCATAATGCCGATGGCTCAGCAGATACTCTATTTGTTCCCCATTCCTGCGCCCAAGCGTGAACTCGCCGGTCTCGCCGAAGCCGCGGTAGTGCCCGTGCGCATCAATGACCTGCCTGATGGTGGCCTCCCGCTTCCCGAGAGGTATTTTCCCGCTCGATCTTTCATTGAACCGCGCGATCGCCTCAATGAGGCGGGCCTGACTTTTCACAGTTTCCTCGAGGCGTTCCCGCTGCCCGGTGATCGCGACATGGTACAACATCCAAATGGCGATTGATTCCGCTCCCAGGGTAATTACCGCCATGATGCTGATGAGCAGGATAAGTCTCTTGCGGGGTTTCACAGTCAAGCCCTCCGGGCGTTCACACGCTTGCTGCATTAGCGATATTGTAGCACAGAAATAGGACGGGCTTCTCGTGGTCGCACCGGTGAAGGATCTCAAGGAAACGCGACATCCTTGTTTGCGGCGGTACAAATGCAAAAGGCCTGCGTGTATCCGCCGGCCTCCTGCCATCATCAAAAGCTGTCGATTGTTAATTGATCACGCAGCTTTCTTCATCGTCCGCACGCTGAACTTCTTTTCCAGCACCTCAAGCTTTTCCATGATGCCCGTATACTCCAGCTCGTTCATCGGCAACATGGCGGCCCCGAAGAAACCCTGCCGCCGCATGTCCATGGCCTTGTCCGCCACATGGTCCCTCACCCGGTCCCAGAAGGGATGGTCGAAGGCATCAATAGGCTCGGTCAACTTGCCGTCGCGGATGCAGAACGTGGCGCAGCTCACGATGGGCGGGCCGTCAAAGTAGCTGATCGTGGTGTTCAGCTTCACGGGCATAAGCGGCATGTTATGCGAGCCCCGCATACAGCCGGCGACAAAGTGACCGAGGGAGAAGGGCTGCAGCACCTCGCCCGTTGCCGGGAAGTCCATCTGGCTCCGGACGAGCATCACCGGGTCGTCCTTGCCCGTGTATTTCCCCGCGATGTTATGGAGCCGCGACGTCGCCACGGAGACCGCCTGCGTGCCCGCAGCACGGGACCAGACCGACTCCACAACGAACCGCTCCGCGTCGCGGAGCAACGTCGCGATATCATACAGGTCCTCCGGGGCATTCAGCTCGATGACCCGGTCGCCTTCGGTGTGGTTCACATCCATGATCACGAACTTGAAGCCTTTCGCCAGCTTGGGAGACAGCATCAACCCCGGCGTGTTCATGGCGTCGCCGAAGGCAAGGTAAAGAGGAAGGTTATAGGCGCCAGGGTCGGTCTTGTCTGCGGCAAAGAACAGGAAGGGCTCGCCCGGCCGCTCCTCGAACTCCATCTCCGTGACCGCAGGCCCCATGCCGTGCACGTTCCCGGAGAACGCGTCCTTCAGCAGGTCCTGACCCGCCCCGTACAGCCCCTGAGACTTAGCCACGGCTGTCCCGGCGACGAAGGCCTCCCAGGCAAGCTTGTGGACCCGCTCGTCCCCCGGACCGCGTGTGTGGGTCATCAGGATCGCCACGTCGTCGCCCGTGTAGCTGACGTAGTTGTCGATCAGCATTCCCCTGCTCTGTTCCCGCACCTGGGTCCGCACGGTCTCGAGCAGCTTCTCGGACGGCGCGATGTGCCCCCCCACGGACCCGATATCGGCCTTGATCACGCTTACAGTTATCTTCATGGCTTCCTCCTTCCCTCGATCGGTTGCGTCGCTTGGAAACTGGTATCTTGCCCGAATGGCTACTTAAATGATAGCACTACTTTGGAGGGTACGGGTGACAGAGCGAAGGCTACAGAGGATGGAAACGGTCGGGCCCTTGCTTGCGGCACAAACAACGCGGAGCGCCAGGAACGCTCCGCGTTGTTGATCTGATAGAGGCAGAGGGATCTTCTTCCCTACAAAAACGTCAGGGAGCTGCGTCGATCTTCCACAGGGTCTCGAAGTTGCAGATAATGAGGTCCGNNTCGTTCGCTTTGAGCAGTGAGCCGTCATAGCCTGCATCCTTCAGCCGCGCCAAGACCTTTTCCAGGTAATCCCTGCTCTGCTTCACGTCGATGAGGTTGCGCTGTTTGGCCTTGACCAGGTCGACGGGCGTGAGCAGCTGGTCTTCGTGCTCCGGCACCCACTCGTCCGGCCCGTTGTAGTATCCCCGGATCGTGATGTAGTTGTGCTCCGCGGCCAGCACGGGATTGCCGTCCATGTCCACGATTTCCCTGTGGGACTGATACCGGCGGGGATCGACCGACATCTCCACCTTCAGGCTCCCGGTCACGTAGATGGCGCGCACATACACGGCGTGGATCCTCCGGCTGTTGAGGTCCTGGGAGATGGCGGCCTCCTCGAAGGGGCTGTTGATGCCGTGGCGCCTGATCTTCGCGATCTCATCAGGGCTGAACTTGCTGTCTGCGGGGAACTCGCCAACGCGGGAGGTCTCCCAAACGAGGTGGATGTTGTCCTTCGTGACCGTGTAGAACACCTCGTTGAACTTCGACAGGCTGAGCGACGGCGTCTTCCGCCAGCGCTCCGGCAGGAAGTAGTCGAAAAGCCGCCCGTTCCGGCCGACGACCCACATGCGGCCGCCGGTGCTTTCCGCATGGCCGAAGACGTAGGGCACGCCGAGGATCTCCGTCCGCGACAGGTGGGACGGCAGGGGCGTGGGTTCCAGCCGGTCCTTCATGTCGTCCAGGTAGCAGCACCGCCGGGCCGCCTTGACCCGGTCCTCGTGCTCCGGCGTCCGGAAGAGCAGTTCGTAGTCGATCACCGAGTACTTCCCCACCTCCAGCAGGCGGTAGATCAGGTCCCCCTGCTTCCGGCTGGTGGCGGGGTCCCCCTTGGGGCCGGCCTGCTCGATCCGAACGCAGTCGTCCTCCTCGATGATGACGTGCTCGGGCTTCATGTCCGCCATGAGGTATCCTTTGTGCGTCAGGTCGCCGAGCGCCTTCGTCTGCATGGTCTTGAGGTGATGAACGATATCGGGGATGTCGATCTTGATGTGCTCGAACAGCTCGACGAGGTTCTTGCCCCGGATCCACTCGTACACGAGCTTGTACTGCTTCAGGATGTCGAGGTCCACGCCGGGGTGACGCGCCTGGATGCGGTTGATCTTGGCCCGCGACCTGCCGCTCTGCCACACCTGCATCCGCTGGGGCGGCACGTAGATGGCAAGGGGTCGCTGTACCTTAACCCACTGGAGTTGCTGGCCGAAGTACTTGTCGCCCATCTCCATCACCAAGGCGAACTCCTCCCAGGGGCTGTTGAACTCAGCGCTCATGAACTCCTGCAGGGTATGAGTGTTCAGCGGGACGTCCTCGCCGACCCGGTTGTGCTTCACCACCAGGTCGAGGCTTGTGCCGTTGATCCGCCGCGTCGGGACGCGGTAGACCGAGCTCGTCCCCAGCAGCCGCACGCGGTGCTTGGCGAACCAGCTCTCCTCGTACCAGTTCTGGATCTCAAGATGCTCCTGGTGGGGCTCGGCGAACCGGGTGAGATAGAGGTCGCCGCCGTCCTCGGTCTTCCGGTGCAGATACACGACGCCCAGGACGTTCACGAGGGCAGTATGGGGGGAGGTCGTTCTCATGAGCAAATAAAATGACCGCGAAGACTTACAGCAGTGACGCCTTCGCGGTCCGGTCGGCTCGATCGAAGGAGCTTGCGAGTTATCCCAGCCGCTTCTTGAACTCCTCCAGCTGCTTCCGGAGACGGGCAGGCAGCCGGTTCCCGAAGGTCTTGAAGTGCTGCTCGATGTCCGGGACCTCGGCCTTCCACTCGGCGGCATCCACGCTCATGAGCGCCTGCACGTTCTCCTTCGGGAGGTCGAGGCCCGTGAGGTCCAGATCGCCGTCCTTCGGCATCAGACCGATGGGCGTCTCCTTCGCGCCCACCTTCCCGTCCAGGCGGTCGCACATCCACTTGAGCGCGCGGCTGTTGTCGCTGAACCCGGGCCAGAGGAACCGGCCTTCCGGGCTCTTCCGGAACCAGTTCACGTAGAAGATCCGCGGGGCCTTCGCCCCAAGCGTGTCGCCCATGGCGAACCAATGGGTGAAATAATCGCCCATGTGGTAGCCGCAGAA
>JAFNGD010000234.1 GCA_017885365.1 Nitrospirota bacterium | reverse complement strand
ATCAAGAACGTAGCTCCACCACCCCGATAGCGGCGGAGATGCCACTACCTTCAGGAAAATCCACCAGGCCTACGAGGAGCTGGCCCATTGGGCAGAAAACCCCATTTTCACCCATCTCCGCGGTTTTCCCGACAAGTGGTTCTATGACGCCAGCACTAACCGCTGGACACAGCCCATCACTATCAGGCGGTGAACAGGATGGATTGGGATCAGGAAACCAATGCCTTTTAATGGGTGACCCCCAACGCCTGCCCCTTCCCGATCTACAAATGCCTGATCAGCAGCGACTGGCTGTTCGGGTCCAGGGCGTTCAGATCGGGGACTTCGAAGCGGTTGTTTTCGACGTCGGTTAGAAGGTAGTGGCTTGCGTCCACGCGGATGGCGTTCTCGCGCAGATCGCGCGTCGTGAAGCGGCATGTCCCGCGGTCGGTTTCCACGTCCCAGTCCACGGTTCCGAAACGCTCCGTCACCTTCACGATCTTCCTGATGATCGCAACCATGTAACGACGCTCAAGCTCCAGGTCGAGAAGCCGTCTGCTCTCCGTGTCCAGGTTTTCGATCCCGCACAGCATCCCGATTTCCTTGTTGTCCGAATCCCTCACGCTGTGATGACAGGTCGGCACGGACAACGGAAAAGCGCGGCGGATCGTCACTTTCTCGTACGTCTTATCCCCTTCCAACGTCATATCCAGGCGGGCGCCGGCCTTGGAAAACCTGACTTTCCGGGCGTCGATTACGCGAAGCTGGGCAGCCTCCGCCAGGGACATGCTCGGGGTGGCGCCGCCTTCCATCTTTGCTCCGTCCGTTGTCATACCCCCACCCCAATCACCGTCGACATTTCCTTCTGCATCTCCACGAGGCGATAAAACTCGCCTTTCTTGTCCATCAGCTCCTGGTGCGTCCCTATCTCGGTTATCTCGCCTTCCTTGAGCAGAACCAGCCGGCTGGCGTTCCGCAGCGTGCTCAGGCGATGCGCTATGGCAAACGTCGTCCGGCCCTTCACCATGCGCGCAATCGCATCCTGTATCTGTTTCTCGGTATCGGTATCCACCGATGCGGTGGCCTCGTCAAGAATGAGTATCCGCGGATTGGGCAGGATGGCGCGCGCGATGGCAACGCGCTGGCGCTCACCGCCGGAGAGCAACTGCCCCCGCTCGCCGACTTTCGTGTCGTAGCCTTCGGACTT
Source organism: Nitrospirota bacterium (assembly GCA_017885365.1). Next base: position 2,476 of record JAFNGD010000234.1, on the reverse strand, counting down.
GTCGATGATGAAGTCGTGCGCGTTGGCGGCCTTTGCCGCCGCCATGATGTCCTCGCGCGACGCCTCGGGTTTCGCGTAGCCGATATTCTCGGCGATGGTTCCATTGAACAGGAAAGTATCCTGTAGAATAACGCCGATCTGAGAGCGCAAGTCCTGCTGCTTTATCTTCTTGATGTTCACGCCGTCCACGAGCATTTCCCCCTGCTGCACCTCGAACAGCCGGCAGATCAGGTTGGCAGTCGTGCTCTTGCCGGCTCCGCTCTTGCCGACAAGGCCGATCATCTCGCCCGGTTTAACATCCAGGCTGACGTTCTTGAGCACCGGCTTGTGCGATTCGTAGCCGAATGTCACGTTCCTGAACTCGATGTGCCCCTGGATGGTCGGCATGGCAACGGCGTCGTCCGCATCCTTGACATCCGGATCGCTGTCCAGAATTTCGAAGACCCGCTCCGCCGAAGTGAGCGACCGCGCCAGGTAGTCCCCTATGCGGCTCAGGAACTGGAGCGGACCGTAGAACATCCCGAGGTACGCCAGGAACGTCATCATGGTCCCGAGCGTCATGTTTCCACCGATCACCTGACGCCCGCCCACGTACCAGACAAGCAGTGAGCCGGTGCTGGCAATGAACCACAGCATGGGAAAAAGGGTTGTCCACGTCTGCTCCGCGGCCAGATCCGCGGCCAGCATCTCCTCGCTCTTGCCGCGGAACCTCGCAATCTCGTCGTTCTCCTTGGCGAACACCTTTACCACCCGCGCGCCGGACAGCGTGTCGCTTACCGAGGCGGTCAGCCTGGAGCGGTAGTGCCAGAACCGGTGCCACAGGCTCATGACGTGATGCCAGACTTTCACGGACACGAAGACCACCACCGGGACAGGAATCAGGACCAGGAGCGTCAGCTTCCAGTTCATCACGAACATGACCGCGCCGATTCCGATGAGCGTGAGGACGTTGACGACGAGAACCTGCACCCCGTCCACAAGCACGCTCTCCAGCGACTGCGTGTCCTGCGTAACTCTCGAGATCATGGCGCCGACCGGATGCTTCTGGAAGAAGCGGAGCGAGAGCAACTGCAGGTGCGCATACAGTTGGACCCTCAGATCGTGCGAAATCCGTTTTCCCAGCTTCACGAGCATTCTGCCGCGCATGACGCCCACCACCTGGACTGTAAGTTGCGCCGCCAGCATACCGAGGACCAGCCAGCCAAGAAGCGAGAGTCGATCCGCGACCGATCGTTCGATCGTCGGGACCAAGACCTTATCCATCAGGGGCCTGGTCAGATACGGTGGAACCAGGCTGAGGCCCAGGCCGAGAAACATCAATGCCCAGACAACCACCGTCTCGTGCCAATAGGGCCTTAAATAGGCGACAACGCGGAGGATCACCTTGCCCTTGTTGAGGCAGGCCAAGCACACCTTGTTTCCTTCCGGAAGCAGAAGGTGGCATTTTGGGCAGCGCGTCCGTTCGTCAGGATCCGGTTCGACGGTGGGTTTCTCCTTTGCCTCGCCCTTTGCCGCGGCCTCGTTGTATTTCTCAAGCTCCACCAGGTACCTGCAAACCCGACCAAACTTGCGCTGGCAGGCATTTGTGTAGCGAATGACCTCCTGCAGGGCATCGTCCGCAGTCACCATCAGGGCGCCGCCGCCGATCAGGGAGTCGACCGCCGGTGTCTTGATTTTGTCCAGAGGAAGGTCCAATCGGATCGAAAAGCCTTTGCCGTTGGCGGAATAGACCAGCATGCGGGTGTCGGTGATGACAAGCCACTCCTCGCCAAACCGGCCGTCGAGCGTGAGATCAGCGCCAAGAGCGCACTGTACAGCGCCCTCCAGCTTCTTCAGTTCCGGCTCAAGCGAGTCCGGCATTTTCTCGACAAATGGCATCCCACGCTCCACGAAGATCACGAGAATGAGTCACGGCTTGCGCCAATGTACACTTGCGCGAAACAACTGATATTAGTCCCCCTGCCATCATTTTTGAACATTGGGAATTGTGTATTGAATATTGTGTATCTGGGGTCTAGTTAACTCAAGTAGCCACCAGATGTAGTATTCCGGCTCCTAACCGAGGAGCCCTCAGGTATGCACGCAGCATTCGAGGTCCGATCCACCATGGCGGTTCCGGACGAGGAGTTTCAAACGCTCAGCAGGTTGCTGGTGAACCAACTCGGGAGGGTGCCCTACCCGGGCGAGGAAATCGCGCTGCCGGGCGTGGTCTTCCAGGTGCTCGACGCATATCACCGGCGCATCTACCGCCTGGCAATGAAGAAGATCCCCCCTCAGAGCGGGTAGGTTCTCTCCGCGATTTTCGCCAGACACTCCTCTACCGGCCGCGCTGTATCCACCCGCACTGCCTCCGGGCCGAAGGGCTCGAACGTGTTTCTCATCGACCGGTAGACCTCCCAGCCCGCGTCGGATGGGCCCGTGTAGCCGGGGCGCCGGCGGGCGGCGAGCCGCTCGTGTAATCTTCCCATGACCTCTC
>JAFNGD010000233.1 GCA_017885365.1 Nitrospirota bacterium | reverse complement strand
TCAAGGCCGCGACTCCCGAAAGCGCCTTGCGGGGAAGAAGGTCCATGGAAACCAGAACTCGCGCAAGATGTTCTTCCGGCGAGTTGCTCTCGGCAAAGGCGAGGAGGCCATTTCGCACGACAAGCTGCTTTTTTGCTGTGCCTCGCTCGGCACGTACGATTCCGCCGCGCTGCGTCCGGTGCAATTCGAGCAGGTGGATGGTCAGCTTCTGGCTGAAGGTATTCGATTCCGGCATGGCTTTCGGTTGGCGGTCGAACCAGCCCCGCTCGATACGGGACTTTTTGCGCGACCTTTCACGAATTCGACGTTTCACTCCTTCGCATCAGTGCTTAATACATTATCGGTAGCGCGAGCAGAAGCGCTTAGTTTCTGGAGAACCAGTAACCCAGAAGTGCGGCGGTGTCGTAGAGACTGTGGGCAACAATTGGTGCAATGAGACTGCCCCTTGCCAGGTACACCAGACCGAAGAGGAAGCCAAACAGGGTTGCTGCCACAACTCCCTGGAGACCCTGTGCGTAATGACCGGCGCCAAAAGCCAGGCTCCAGATCAGAAGTCCCAGCCAGGCTCCGCCAAGGTACTGCCTGAAGCGGATTATGATGAATGCTCTCTGAAGCTCCTCCTTGATCCCGCCGGCGATGAATGCCGACAAGAGGAACAAGGCAAGCTCTTGCGGCGTGCGGATGATCTCAGTGAGAGGGTTCCGATCAATGTAATACTTAGGTAGCAGCGTCCGGAATGCAAGGCCCACGGCTGTGTTGAGCAGAAAGAGCACGGGGATCACGCCGATGCCGAGGATGACATCGAACCGCCAATGCATGCAACGCCAGCCCAGGTCGCGCAGCGTTTCGTGATGCACCCTCAGGACAATGAACAAAAGCACGAGCGTGATCCAGGTTTCCAACAAGAGGTAAAGGGCAACTGTCTGGGCATCCCTGGTGATCGACAGGGTCCCCTTGGTACGAAGGGAGAATGGCAATACCGCGAAGAATCCCGAAACCAATCCCGAGAGCAGGAAAACCTCAATTACAGCCTGTAGCTTATCCAGCCAGGTCCTCTGTGCACGACCCGGCGTCGGTAGGAGTTCGTTCATTTTGCAGACCGTATCAGCAGCGACGGTCATAGTCAAGCTCGTCCAAAGAGATCCCTTTTATATTCAAACGGTTGCAACTGTTGCACAGCTCTCCTATACTGCCTGTGACGATTCTGACGCCACCTGATGCGACGGCACGGTCTGGCAGGCCGGGGCATCTTTGAGCCGCAGCGGACGGAGTTCTACTGCAAAGTCACATGAACCTTTGGCCAGTAATGGCCGTCTATCACTTTGGATCGAGGGTGATCTTCGCCATAAAGAAGAGGATGCCGATGAGAGTGGCGGGAAGATTGGCGACAAATCTCGTGATGGGCTGCATGGCCCTCGGCGGGATCATTGCGGCCGCGCAGACCGCGGCCGAAGTGACCCTTCCCGAAGGGACGAAGATATCTCTTCAGCTCAATGATCACCTGAGCACAAAGCAGAATCTCGAGGGCGATCCTTTCACCGCAAATGTCATCGCGCCGGTTTACCTCGGCGACCGCTTGATCATCCCCAAGGGAAGTACTGTCAACGGAACCGTTTCGCGCGTCCTGCGATCGGGCCGGCTCAAGGGAAAAGCGGTCATGAATCTGAATTTCCAATCCATTCGTGTGCCGGGACGCGGTGAACTGCCCATTGTTGCATCGCTGGCACGGGTTGACTCCGAAGGCAACGGTGGTGTGCAGTCGGAGGGCACGATCAAGGGAGAGAGCTCGACGGGAAGTGACGCGGCGAAGGTATTGACGCCCACTCTTTCCGGGGCAGGGATCGGAGCCATCACGGGCGGCGGAAAAGGATCCGCAATCGGCGCCGGTGTGGGCGCGGCCGTAGGACTGGCCACGATCTTTTCCACCCGCGGCAAGGATATCGAGATGCGGCGCGGCTGCACGATGGACATCAGGCTCGAGCGTCCCCTGATCCTGCCGGCTGAGAGCGATGCCCGCGCAATCCGCAACCGATGACCGCTTTGATATTCGCGAATGCCTACCTGCCGATGCGTTCCTGCCCATCCATGTAAGGCCGAAGCGCCTCCGGAATCAAGACCGACCCGTCCTTCTGCTGACAGTTCTCCAGGATGGCCAGCCAGGTTCGGCCAATCGCCAGACCGGAGCCGTTCAATGTATGCACAAAATTGCGTTTGCCGTCCGATCTGCGGAAGCGGATGTTTGCCCGCCGGGCCTGGAAAGCCTCGAAGTTGCTGCAGGAGGAGATTTCTCTGAATCGATTCTGGCTCGGCAGCCAGACCTCGATGTCATAGGTCGTCGCCGACGCGAACCCCATGTCGCCACATCAAGTTCAGGCCCGACGGGAAGGGCAAGGCCGAGCACGTGCACACGCTGAACGGCTCGGGCCTCGCCGTCGGCCGGACGCTGGTCGCGATTCTCGAGAACTACCAGGAGAAGGACGGCACGGTGACGATCCCCGAGGCGCTCAGGCCGTTTATAGGGGGGAAGGAGCGCATCGCGCCTCGGTGATCTCGGGGGGCTCGGCGCGATGAATTGAGAATTGAGAATTGAGAATTGAGAATTGAGAATTGTGAATTGTGAATTCACGCTGGATGCTCGATTCTCGATGCTCGGTTCTCGATCCCCGACTTCTGACGTCCGGCCTCTGCCCTCCGGCCACTGTTGCTGGAGGCTCGAT
>JAFNGD010000232.1:12971-13266 GCA_017885365.1 Nitrospirota bacterium | reverse complement strand
GCCATCGCGAAGGAGAACATGTCCATGCCCGCGATCCGCGAGTATCTCCGGACGCATCCGGACGAAGTTGTCCAGCTCCTGAGCCAGAACCCAAGCTACGTGTTCTTCCGCATGGACATGGGACCGTCGCTCGGCAACATCAACGTGCCGCTCACGCCGGGCCGCTCCATCGCGACGGACAGCAAGCTCCTTCCGAAAGGCGCCCTCGCCTTTATCGAGACGCAGAAACCGGTCATCGAGAACGGGATGATCAAGGAGTGGGTACCCTTTACCCGGTTCGTGCTGAATCAGGACA
>JAFNGD010000232.1:0-12929 GCA_017885365.1 Nitrospirota bacterium | reverse complement strand
TTCACCGCAGAGATCGCAGAGCACGCAGAGGACGGCAAAAAAGCCTTCTCAAGAAGAACGGAGCAGAAATATTTCTTATCATTAAATATATGAGTTTCAGCATCCAGTCAACAGAGAATTCACGCCCTGATATTCTTCGTTTAATAAATCTCTACTAATGACTTCTCCTGTTCAGGTCTTTCGCTTCCCTCTGTGATCTCTGCGTCCTCTGCGGTAATAAACTTTCTTTCCAACGGTGCTCCGGTGCAACCTCCTCATCGTATCTCTCTCCTGTACTAGTTGGACGAATCCAAGTCGCTATATAACCGTAATAGCCAAAAAGGAACAACGCAGGAACAGCAATTATGGTTGAAATGCTGTCGTCCCCCCGATGCCGCGAAAAGCACCTTGACGGATGCGCTCTTTGCGGTTAAGATTTTTACATCGCAGTTCTCTCGTTCCGATCCATACGCTACACCTTTCCCATGCTAACGCATGGCGTTCATCGTGAGACGGTCCCATGCCTGCTTTGTCGCTTATTCAACCAATCGCAATAGAAGGAATTGTTCCAGGAATACCCCGGAAGGGATAGGAGGACGTCTATGGATAAGATCCTGAGGATCGATGTGGGAGCAGCAGGCGGCCCGAAAGCAACAACCGTACCGGTCGGAGAGTATGCGGGTTTTGGCGGCAGGGCAATGACGTCGGCGATCGTTTCGAAGGAGGTGCCGCCGCTCTGTCATCCCCTGGGAGCAGAGAACAAACTCGTCATTGCGCCGGGGCTTTTGAGCGGGACCGCCGGCGCCCAGTCCGGCCGGATCTCCGTGGGTTGCAAGAGCCCGCTCACCGGGGGCATCAAGGAATCGAACTCCGGAGGGCAGCCTTCCCAGGTCCTGGCAAAGCTCGGTTACAGTGCCATCGTTCTCGAAGGGAAGCCGACGAGCGACGACCTCTACAAGGTGTTCATCAACAAGGACGGCGTCAAGATCACGAAGGACAACAGCCTCAAGATGCTCCCCAACTACGATCTCGTCGAGAAGATGAAGAAGGAATACGGCGACAAGGTCTCCTGCATCTCGATCGGGCCTGCCGGCGAGATGAAGATGGGCGCCGCGACTATCGCCTTCACCGACATGGAGCAGAGGCCCACGCGCCACGCTGGCCGCGGCGGCGTGGGTGCGGTCATGGGATCCAAGAACATCAAGGTAATCGTCCTCGATGCAGCCGGCATGAAGATACGGGAACCCAAGGACCTTGCAAAGTTCCAGGACGCGAACAAACGGTTCGTCGACGGCGCAGCCAAGATCAGCGGCGAGACCCTGGCCGAGACCGAGACAAAGCGCAAGGGGCTGGCGACGCACGGCTGCCATAGCGGCTGCGTGATCCAGTGCTCGGGCACCTACAACGACAAGGACGGTCATTTTCTTACCAAACAGCCTGAATACGAGACGGTCTGGGCCCACGGCGGGAACTGCGGCATCAACGACCTGGACAAGATCGCCATGATGGATTTCCTCGATGACAATTACGGCATCGATACGATCGAGATGGGCGCGACGATCGCCGTTGCCATGGAGGCGGGCCTCGCCAAGTTCGGCGACGCGGACGCGGCGATAAAATTCATTAACGAGGTCGGCAAGGGCACGGACCTCGGCAGGATCCTCGGCAATGGAGCTGGCATGACCGGCAAGGCCTTTGGCGTCGAGCGGGTGCCGGTGGTCAAGAACCAGGCGATGCCGGCATACGATCCCCGCGCGGTCCAGGGCATCGGTGTCACCTATGCCACGAGCCCCATGGGGGCGGACCACACGGCAGGATACGCTGTTACCGCGAACGTACTGAAGGTTGGCGGCGACGTGAACGCGCTCAAGCCCGAAGGGCAGGTGGAGCTCTCCCGGAACCTTCAGATCGCGACCGCTGCGATCGATTCCACCGGCATGTGCCTCTTCATCGCCTTTGCGGTGCTCGACCAGCCCGAGACCTTCCAGGCNNAGCGCTTTCTACGGGATCAACATGACCGGTGACGGTGTGACCGATCTCGGCAAGAAGGTCCTCAAGATGGAACGGGATTTCAACAAGGCCGCGGGCTTCACTCCGCAGCACGACCGGCTGCCGAGCTACTTCAAGACCGAGAAGTTCGCGCCCCACAATGTCGTCTTCGCGGTCAAGGATGAGGACCTCGATAAGGTTTTCAACTGGTAGCGGGAATGCAAAGATCGCATGAAAGGAGAGACGCAGGTCTCTCCTTTTTTTATTGGCCCACAGGGCAGCAGATGTTCCGTCCCGTGCCGTTGCCGAAAAGGGACCGGTCGAGACAAGCCGGAGTGATATGAGATGACCGCAGAACCTAATGATGGAGCCTATCCCCGTCTGGCGTTCGTCGTGGACGAAGGGCGGGTTGCCAGCTTCTTTCTGCTCCTCCAGCAGGGCGTGAAGATCAGGCGCCGCACCGGCTGCAGTGTCGATATCTTTCTGCGGCAGGAGATCGGGGCAACCCCCGAGACGATCGAAAAGATCCAATCCATCATATTGGACGGGAAACCGGTCGATGACACCGGCTCCGCCCTAATACACGACGGCTCAATTCTCGCGCTTTCGGCCGCCATGCCCGGACTGGTCGGCGCCACCCTGAGGCGCGGCGGGGCCTACTCATCCTTCCGCAGCGTCATCACGTACCACGAAACAGGAACGGCGTGCGCACCCGGAGAAGGGTGGGTTGGGGTAAAGATATTCAATCTCCTCATGGCCGCGCTGGGGCCTGATCTTCTTCGCAAAGGCGTTCTTCTCGGGTCAACCGATCTTCTCGGTTTCCTGATGGAGCGGGCAGAGGAGTTCAGGCAGGGATGCAGTGCTACGCTTGACGGCAAGCCCATCGAAGTCGGGCGGCTTGAGAAGAGTGCAGCGCTGGCGGGAAAGGATCAGGTATTTCTTACGGTAGCTCGTAGTCCGGTCAGAGCCTGACCGCTGAAGCTAACCGCCTGCGATGGGAGGGAAGAGGGCGAGGTCATCACCGTCCTTCAGGATATGGTCCGCGGGCCGATGCTCGCCGTTGACGACCCTGAGGAGCCTGATCGTACCGGGGATCTTGAGGAGCTGAACGACGTCATCGATCGTCGTCTGGACGGGCAATTCGAGCACCTGTTCATCAGGGCCGAAGGTCCGCAGGGACGCGAACAGTTTTACCTTCACCTTCATGCCGCCATTATACCACACATTCCGGCATCGTCATCCAGGCCGTGCGGGCCACCAGGCATATGACCGGCATCATAGTCCTCTCTGGCAGGAATGTTAGAATAGATACATGACGTCGAACGAACAACCCTCCAAGCTCTTCGTCGAGGTGACGACCCTCTGCAACCTCCAGTGCGGCATGTGCGTGAAGCAGAACGGGATGGGCGGCATCGCAGAAGGCAGCATGTCGCCCGAGACCTTCGAGCGGCTTGTTCCGGCCTTTCCGCACCTCGATACGCTCGTCCTGAACGGAATCGGCGAACCCCTGCTCAATCCTCACCTGGAGACATTCATCGCCCGTGCGCGAGCACTCCTGCCGCAAGGCGCTTCCATCGGGTTCCAGTCGAACGGCATGGCACTGACCGATGAGCGGGCGGCATCGCTCGTTGCCGCCGGGCTCGACCGCATCTGCATCTCCCTCGATACGGTGTCTGATGACAGTTTCCGCTCCATCCGAAGCGGCGGAGAGCTGCAGGGCGTCGCGTCGGCGTTCGCCTGTTTGACCAAGGCCAAAGCGCGGAACCAGGAGCGCGACCTGAAGATCGGGATCGAGTTCGTGCTGATGCGCAGCAACCTCGCCGACCTCCCCGATGCCATCCGCTGGGCAGGCAGGTCCGGCGCAAGCTTCGCCATCGTCACCCAGCTCATGCCATACCAGAAGGATATCGTCGCACAAGCCGCTTACGACACCAATACCACCGCTGCCATCACTGTCTACGATAAGTGGAGATCGAAAGCGCGGGAGGAAGGCCTGGACATCCGGCGGTATCTCGATACCCTCACGAAGGTGGGACGGACCCCGGAGGAAGAGCGGATCGAGCGGCTTGTCGAACTGATGAGGAACGACGCCGAAGCGCAGGGCATCACCCTGCACATGGACCGGCTGCTCAGGCGGGACGAGGAGTGGCTGGCGTGGGCTGAGCGGGTCTTCGATGAGGCGCGACAGGTCGCACGGGAGGCGGGCGTGGAACTGACGCTTCCGGGCATGGCGCCGCGCAACACGAGAGAGTGCGAGTTCGTCGAAGGGAACGGCGCCTTCGTCTCCTGGGACGGTGACATCCATCCCTGCTATTTCCTCTGGCACCGCTATGCGTGCTATGTCGGCGGCGTCGCCAAAAAGGTCAAACCCTGGGTGCTCGGCAACGTCCGCGACCGGGACCTCCTCGCCATCTGGAACGACGCGGCCTCCCGTACATTCCGGGAACGCGTGCTAGGGTACAAGTTCCCCTTCTGCTTTGACTGCGGCTTCGCGCTGTGCGACTATGTGAGCGAGGAGGAGTTCGAGCAGGACTGTTATCTCGGACAGGTCCCCTGCGGAGCCTGCCTCTGGTGCACCGGCCTGTTCCACTGCCTCCAGTGAGAGGGTGAGCTGCCGCCGCACCGGGCCATGCTATACTAAGGAATGGATGCCAGTGAGAAGGAGGTGCGCGCCATGATGAGAACGTCTGAGGGAGGAGCAGGACAGGATATACGGGAACACTGCCTCGCGATCTCGTTGCAGTCCGTTGCCTCAAAAATTCGGGCCAGCGACGGCAGGGATATCCCCTTCAGCAGGGCGCTCCTGACGATAACCAATGTCTGCCCTACAGAAGTGATTGACCTTGTGCCTCACGCCTCTCTTGGTCAGGAAGGGGGGACGGTCCAGGATGTTACCCATGCATTTACTCGCTCGGCTGCAGCATCGATCCCTGCCGGCGGGTCTGTCAGCTGGTACGTGTACGACCTGCTGCTTCCTGCCCATCAAGGTACTGCGAGCAAGGTCCACATGTTCGGATATCGCGCGGTGCTGAACTGGAGGTTCGATCTTGCCGCGTGGGCGGAATACCGACGTTCCGCCGATTCCCCGCCTGTCCGGACGCCCGAATCACGGTGGGTCTTGCGGTGGAGCGTTCCCGATCCCTCCACCGGTGCCGTAGAGCTTGCGATCGAGAAGGGGAAGTAACCGGGAGAAGCTGAAAACGAAAGGCGTCTCTCACAGAGTACGCAGAGGATGCAGAGGTAAACCAGGAAGATAGGAAGGTCGGCCTATACAGCGTCTCGATCTTAGTTCATTGATCTGTTCATTGTCGCCCCGTCCCCGCGTCTCCGTGTCTGACGTTAATCCCCTTGTCCGCTCCACCTCATCCTCCAATGATGCTCCGGTACAATTTTCTCGTCTGTTCATCCGGCTCGATGTCCAGCTCTTTTCTCAGCGCCAGCTGACACCGCTCGAATAATCTCACCGCATCGCTCCGCTGCCCGGCGGCAAGATGCCACGCCATAAGCCAGCGGCACGCCTTTTCATTGCAGGGATCGAGTGAGAACATCCGTTCATAATAGGTGAACGATCGGTTCGTGTCATCCTGTGCCTCGGTCAGGACAGCGGCATGCGTGAGCATTTCGGCATGGATCTTCTTGAGATGCTCCCGGTGTACCTGCGCCCAGTCATGGTACAGGTCGCCGGGCAGGATATCACCCTGGTACAGGCTGAACGCCTGGTCGTAGAGCGCCAGGGTCTTTCCATGGTCATGCTCGCGGGAAATGCGCTTCTGTCGGGCGCTTGCATGGAGCGCGGCAAATTCCTGGACATCCGTCCAGACCTTACGCGGGTTCAGGGAGAGCAGGCCGCTGTCCTGAATGATGCAGGAATTGCTCAGAGACGGAGATCCGTCCGGCTCAAGGACCCTCCTGGTCCGGTGAAGAAGACTGTTCAACAGCGACGGCTTCTGGGAGGCATCGGCATCGGGCCAGAGCGTTTCGGCTGCTTCATCGCGCGTAAGCTTCTGACTGCCGCGGACGGCCATGAGCTTGACGAGCGTTTTTGCCAGCCGGCTTTTCCACTCCCCGTCGCTGATCGGGACGCCGTTCCGCAGGACCCGGAACTCGCCGAGGCAGAATATCCTGATGAGCGGAGGCGTCTGCGGCAGTGAGGACCCAGCGATGAGGCGGCGGCAGTAGTCAGGCTCGATGTCACGGCCGGCCGCCTCCGCTGCCAGGGACGAAAGCTCATCATGCGTCAGCAGGGCGTAGTAGGTGAAGCCCCGTTCCTCTCCGATGCCGAATCCGGCGACCAGGTGCTTCCGGGCCCTTGCCTCGTTGTTGCGTCCGAGGTTCAACGACGCGAGCAGGAGATGGGCGTTCGCTTCCTGCTGCGCGGCCTGGACCTGGCGGAGGATCCTGAGGGCGCGCTGCAGTTCCGTCTCAGCCCGGCGGACTTTGCCCAGTTTCATAGAAATTGCTCCGCTCGCGATGAGGTAGATCGCATGGAACAATCTGCTCCCCGAACGCTGCTGGAGCGCCAAGGCGGCGTCCGACTCCTTTTTCGCCCGGTCAAGCCTGCCCTGGAACAGGAAGGCGATTGCGAGCAGATGGGATGCCGAGGCGCTGAAGAAGGCGTTCCGGACCTCTTGTCCCCTGCGTTTGCATTCCCCCAGAAGGCGCTCTGCACTACGGTAATCGCCCTGCGCTATCTTGAGCCATCCCCCGATGTCGAGGGAAAGGAACCCGATCGACTCGAGCGCATGGGTGTCCGCAAGGCTCCTGCACTGGTCGATGCAGTGCTGCGCCTCGGTAAAATTTCCCTCGAACAAAGCCGCCATGGCCCTGGTCAGGAACAGCCCCGCCCGGCCGGCGGTCTCTTCGGGGATGGCGTCCGACGCCTCGAATCCCCTGTTCACGGCCTCCCGTGCCAGCGGAAAATCGCCCTGGTAGAGCGCGCAGGGCGTGAGGTAGATGGCGCTGGTGATCTGATAGAAGTGGTTCCCCTGCTTTCGGAAGAGCTCAAGGGCCTGCCGGAGTGCGCCGGCGCCCTGCTCGAGCCTGCCGATGAAGAACCAGGCCATGCCCATGGCGAGGAGCAGCCGGGCCCTTGTTTCACGCTTTTCTCTCCGGCTCCGTGCGAGGAGCTCCTGCGCCCGTGCAGCCGTGCGGCCCATCCGTGCGAAATCGCCCCCGCTATGGAAGCAGGATTCGATGATGCCGCTGAGCGTAAGCATCTGCCCCGGAACGCACCGGTCCCGAAGGAATCCCCGGTACGCCCGCTCATAGAGCATCAGCGCCGACGCCGGCTCGGCATAACGGCAGGCAACGGCTTGGATGAACTCAAACCAGGGCCTGCGCGCAGCGGCCTTCGGGAGGGCATGCATCCACCGGAGGAGCGTCTGGGTCCGTCCGACTGCGATAAGGTGCTGTGCGCACGACTCGATCTCGCGGAGGGCCTTTTCCTGCTGACCGGATTCGATCCAGAGATCGATCGCCCGCACCGGGTCTCCCGCGGCCTTGAACCAGTGTGCGGCGACCGCATAGTGTTTGTTGACCTCCCGGGAGGTGCGCTGCGCCTGGAACGTCTTCAGAAGGAACTCGCGGAAAAGGGCGTGATAGCGGATGACCGAACCATCGGCGTCAATGGAAGAGACGAAAAGGTTCCTGGCGGACAGCTCACGGACCAGGGCGGTTACCGAGGGCCTGCCGTCGGGAGCGTTCTCCGGCAGGCCGGTCAGGGCCGCCATCAGGGGCCTGGTGAGGTGGTCGGCCACCGCCGTATGCAGCAGGAAGTCCTGCAGGCCCTGCGGGAGATGCGAGAAGACCTCTTGGGCAAGGTAGTCGAAGATGTGCACGCGAAATTCCATCGGCTGGTGTTCTACGAGCGCTGCGACCCGGGCCTTGCCGGGGACGTTCGCGAGAAAACCGTGCAGCAGCACCAGTCCTGCCGGCCATCCTTCTACGGTGCGATTGACCGTGGCTGCCTCAGCCGCTGCGAGGGGCATCCCGAAGACAGCGCCGAAGAGCTCCTGTGCTTCCTGATCGCTGAACTTGAGATCGCTTCCCCGCAGCTCGGCCACGCATCGCCGCGCGCGGAGCTTCGCGATGTCGAGCTCCGGCCGGGTCCGGGAAAGAAGCATGAAACGAACAGCTGCGGGTGTTCCTTCGAAGAGGGTCTTGAGAACGGAGCGGAGCGCCGGTGACGCAGCAGTGAAATGGTAGTCATCGAACACGATGAGGCAGGAGCGGGTCAGGCCTTCGAACATCTGCCCGACCCAGCGGGCGATGGCCGGTTCCGAGCCGCTGGCGCCGTGGCGGCTGCGGGGAGGCGGCATGACCCTCGGGAACTGATCCGGCAGGGCGGACGAAAGCGCCTGCCCGAGGCAGGAGAGAAACAGGTTGGGATCATCATCCCCGGCATCCATGGTATACCAGACGGTCGGTATGGGGAGCGACGCCGCGAACCCGGCGGCCAGCGTGCTCTTGCCCTGGCCTGCCTGGGCATGTAGGATCACCAGTTTCTTGTCATCCAGCGATCCGAGCTTGCTGATGAGGCGTTCCCGTTCCAGGACATGGACCGGAGTCGGTGGAAGCGTCTTCGTACGATTCATGGTATGCTCCGCTCGAAGTGTGCCCGTGCTACTTCCCGGTCAGAAGCGTACTGGAAGACCCGGCTAAAGTCAATCATCCCGGTGGGGTATTTTTAGGGTATGCATCACGGAGAGGACCGGCATCGCTGGAGAGCGCTCATGCCTCATATATCACAGAAAGATGCAGGGCCCTTGTCTTGACAATACACAGGATGGTGCATAGAATTTAGATAGAGTAGCAGTATCCAGGAGGGTCGTCGTGGACATCAAGGACTTCATCGTTCCCGTCTCAGAGCTCAGGCACGTCTGCGATCCTGCGGAATTCCCGTTCGCAACGACCGCGGAGATGAAGCCCCGCGAAGAGGTGATCGGCCAGGTGCGGGCCGTCTCCGCCATTGAGTTCGGCCTGTCCATCCGGAACCACGGCTACAACATCTTCGTGTCCGGCATCCCGGGGACCGGCAGGAACACGATCGTCAAGTCCATCGTGAAGCGCATCTCGCTCGACCGTCCCGTTCCCGATGATTGGTGCTACATCAACAACTTCAAGGACACTGACCGGCCCCTCGCCGTCAAGCTCGGACCGGGCAGGGGGCGCGAGTTCCAGCGCGACATGGAGAAGTTCATCGAGCTCATGATGAGCGAGATCCCCAAGGTCTTCGACTCCAAGGAGTATGAGGAGCAGAAGACCGGCATCCAGGAGGAGCTTGAGCGCGCCAAAGAGGTCCTCTTCGAGGACACGGGCCGCAGAACGAAGGAGCTGGGGTTCCAGCTGACCGTGACCCGCACAGGCATCGTGAAGGTGCCGCTCTTCAAGGGCAAGCCGCTCCAGCCCGAGGACCTCGAAAGACTCTCCGCGGAGCAGCGCCTCGAGATGGACGAACGGGAGAAGAAGGTGGACGCCCTGATCCGCGACTTCCTGTCCAAGGCCCGCCAGCTCGACAAGGAGGCGCGCGAGAGGATCCACGAACTGAACCGCAAGGTCGCCCACTTCTCCATGGGCCATCAGCTCGAGGACCTGAAGGAGAAGTACCGCGCGAACCCCCGCATCCCCGACTACCTCGCCGAGGTGGAGGAGGACATCCTGGGGAACCTCAAGGAATTCCTCGGCCAGACGCCGGAGCTGCCGTTCCACATCGAGGGAATGGACAAGGCGAGCCTCCTGGAACGGTACCAGGTGAACGTGCTCGTGGACAATTCGAAGACCAAGGGAGGACCCGTTGTTGAGGAGGCGAACCCCACCTACAACAACCTCGTGGGCCGCATGGAACGCAAGGCGCGGTTCGGCGTGGCGTATACCAACTTCACGATGATCAAGTCCGGGTCCGTGCTGCAGGCGAACGGCGGCTACCTCATCATGAACGCCCTGGACGTGCTGCGGAGCCCCTTTGCCTGGGACGCGCTGAAGCGCATCATCAAGAAGAACGAAGTGAAGGTCGAGGACATCGCCGAGCTTTACGGCATCGCCACCGCCGGGATCAAACCCGAACCCATCCCGATCTCCCTCAAGATCATCATGCTCGGCAGCCCCTGGCTCTATTACCTTCTGTACTACTATGACGAGGAGTTTCGGAGCATCTTCAAGGTAAAGTCCGACTTCGACACCCAGATGGACGGATCCCTCGAGGAGAAGCAGCGGTACGCGAACTTCATCGGCGCCATGTCCGCGGAGGAGAAGCTGCTCCCCTTCAGCCGCGAGGCCGTGGCGGAGGTCATCGATTACGCGGGCAGGCTCGCCGAGAAGAAGGGCAAGCTGTCGCTCCGGTTCAGCGACATCTCCGACCTCGTGCGCGAGGCGTCCTTCTGGGCCGGGCGCGAGGAAAAGCGCACTGTGGAAGCCGGGCACGTGGACAAAGCGCTGGACGAGAAGGTCTACCGGTCGAACCTGCTGGAGGAGCGGATCCAGGAGCTCCTGACCGACGGCACCATCATGGTCGATGTTAGCGGCAGCGTCACGGGCCAGGTGAACGGCCTGTCGGTGTACGACCTCGGCGACTTCTCCTTCGGCAAGCCCTCGCGGATCACCAGCCGCGTCTATATCGGCAAGGCCGGCGTGGTGGACATCGAGCGCGAGGCCAAGCTCTCGGGCCGCATCTACAACAAGGGGGTGCTCATCCTCTCGCACTACCTGGGCGGCACCTACGCGCAGGACAAGTCGCTGTCGCTCTCGGCCAGCCTCGCCTTCGAGCAGAGCTACGGCGACATCGAGGGGGACAGCGCGTCCGCGGCCGAGCTGACGGCGCTCCTATCGGCCGTTGCCGGGGTGCCGGTCCGGCAGGACCTGGCCATCACGGGCTCCTTCAACCAGAAGGGCGAGGTCCAGCCCATCGGCGGCGTGAACGAGAAGATCGAAGGATTCTTCGCGGTCTGCAAGGCCAAGGGCCTGACCGGCAGTCAGGGCGTGGTCATCCCGAAGAGCAATGTGAAGAACCTAATGCTCAAGAAGGAAGTAGTCCAGGCGGTCAAGGACGGCAAGTTCCAGATCTATGCCGTCACGACCGTTGACGAGGTCATCAGCGTCACCACGGGTATGCCTGCCGGCGAGCGGCAGACGGATGGGTCCTTCCCGGAAGGCACCTTCAACTTCCTCGTGGACAAGCGGCTCAAGGACATCGCGAAGAAACTCAAGGCGGACGAGAAGGGCGAGAAGGACAAGGAGCCTGAGAAGAAGAAGGACGAGAACAACGACGAGCCGAAGAAGGAAAAGCGGCCATAACTGAGCGGTCATATCCGTCAGACGACCCTTCTTGTGGATTGTTCACAGGAAGGGTTTTTTTGTTCCTTGCCGATACGAGCGTGAATCTAGGAGCGAGCGCCCTTAGCTTGCTACAGGGTTAGCGAGCGATTAGAAAATCGTTAATTAATTTCCTTGAGGATCGAAGATTCGCTACAGCAAGCTGAGGGAGTTTCATGCAAGGGCATCTCTGTCAAGGTGTTGCACAAAACAGCATAAAGTTCAGTAAATACCCTTAAAATACCCCATTTTTTCAGTCATTCCCGAAATATTCTGCTTGCCGCTACTCTACTCTTCCGATATGATATGAGACATCCAGTTCAGGATCTTCATCCTAACAGGACATTCACTATCAAGAATGAGCTTTCCATGAACTCGCTCTATGTGAGATCGTTGGTACTGCTCTGCATGACCACTCTGCTGTTGTCCTGCGGTGGCGACGTTGAGAGCTCCAATGGCGGAGGATCTGCCAGTACAATGACGGTAACGCTCGCGACGGGCACGACAACGTATACAGAGGGTCCTCTCAATAATCTTGGTTATTACGATCCGAGCTTCAGCGGCGACAGTGCTGCCGGCGTAGGAACGCTCATTACGATGTGTAGCGGAGTCACGGGAGCCGGGCCGTGCGATGTTCTGATCAATGTCAGGACGAGCGACATGATCCCCGGAGGGTATACGATCGCCGGCGGGACCAACACGACCACCTACTTCATGTATATGACGCAGGGGCAGTATTACGACAGCATCGTGAGCAGGGGAACAATTACGCTTGCGAGCGTAGGAAATGTGGGAGAACCTATTACAGGCACATTCCAGGCAGTCCTCGGACTACGGACAAACCCGTCCACGACGATAGGAGTGTCGGGAACGTTCAGCGTGACAAGAGACCATTAGCTAATTAATGTTACCACTTTATAAGTGGACAATGAGAGGGGCATTATGAGAAAGCATTTATCGGTTTCGGTGATCGTGGCACTGCTCACAGCACTGTTCGTTGTTTCCTGCGGCGGAGGGGGTGGAGGGGGCGGATCACAGCCCGACCACAACGCCAACCTGTCGGGCGTGACGTTGTCCCAGGGCACGTTGTCCCCGGCGTTCAATCCTGATACGACATCATACGCGGTTGAAGTTGCGTCCGGCGTAGCTTCCGTGTTCGTCACTCCGACGGCCGCCGGGGAGGGCGCGTCAATAACCGTCAACAATACGGCAGTGGCGTCAGGCTCCGCCTCGGGAAATATCGGGCTCAACACAGGGGCGAATACGATAACGGTCATTGTCACCGCCAATGACGGCACGACCACGAAGACGTACACGATAACGGTGACGAAACTCGCAGAGCCCAGCCACAACGCTGATCTTGCCGGTGTGACGTTGTCCCAGGGGACGCTTTCGCCGTCGTTCAGCGCTAATGTCGTGTCCTATACCGCGGAAGTCCAATACACCGTCGCATCCGTAACCGTCACCCCTACAGTCGCAGGAGTGAACGCCAGCGTCACGGTCAACGGCACGGCCGCGGCGTCAGGCATGGCCTCGGGAAATATAGCCGTCAATACAGGCGCGAATACGCTCACGATCATTGTCACCGCGGAAGACGGGACCACCACGAAGACGTATACGATAACGATGACGAAGCTTGCAGAGCCGAGCCATAA
>JAFNGD010000231.1:3033-5336 GCA_017885365.1 Nitrospirota bacterium | reverse complement strand
GAGGCAGCGGAAGGTGACGTCATCTGCGCTTGACAGATAGGGTCGGCGACGTTATTTTTGAACCGTCGGTGTCCCGTGCGCAGGAGGACCCCATGAAAAGATCGATCATCGTGATGTTCATCGTAATGGTCTTTTTCGCCGGCTGCGCCGGAACGTGGATGTCCCAGCCCATCGAATCGTTCAGGCCGCCTGAAGCGGTCCCGCCCTCTTCGGTCTGCCAGCCTTGCCACCAGGACCAGTTCGACGCGTGGAAGAGGACCCGGCACAGCGAAGAGACGAAGATGGCGAAGATACCCGTGACGGAACTGCATGAGTGCGGCGCCTGCCACTCGGATCTCAATGCCCACGCCGCAGACCCGCAGGGGAAGCGTCCTCCCCGCGTGGCAACGATGACCAAAACAGAGAAGAACACGCTCTGCGGAAAATGCCATTACAACCAGCAGATCTTCGGCAAGAAGGCCATCAATCCCCACGACAAGCACGCGCTCTTCGCGAACGTGGCACTCGAGGGGCAACCGAAGCAGATCGCCTGCCTCGACTGCCACTCCGGCCACAAGGGCGGCTCGGACATGCTTGTCCGCATCAAGGCCCATATCTGCTACGAATGCCATACCTCGGCCATGATCACCATGGGCGTCTTGTTCCAGATCCCCAACTGGCTCACTGCCGGCTATATGTGCCAGGCCTGCCACACGGTCCACGGCGGCGCCGACAGCGAGCGGTGGGGCCGCATGGGCGTCGGGTTCTGCGTGGTCTGTCACTTCGTCGGCGTCGCCATCGTCGATTGATCCCCGTAAGGGCGGTCATGGCAGCCCTTTTATTATCGTCACCAACCTTCAAGGGTACGCGCAGACATATTCCGTTGTCTTTTGTTTTCCTTTCAATCTCCGACCGAGACACCGTCAGGATCAATAAAATAAGCAACTGCTTTTCACCGCAAAGATCGCAAATACTGCAGGAACGGAGGACAGTGCTCGGTGAAGCAACGGCTGTTCATTCGGATGCAGGGGCCGCTGGAACAGCAAAGGCTTAGGATCTTAACCAACCTCCGCAACTTTCCTCACTCCGCAACTTTCCTCCTTGAGTTACTCCTTCTTCTGTTATACAATGAACCGCGCACATCCGATGACCACTCCTGCGTTAAGTTAGCGCGGGTAAATCAAAATTCTTTTTCGGTGAGGTAATACCATGGCATCAGAGATCATCGTGAACGCAGGCAGGGAGGAGACCCGGGTCGCCCTGCTGGAGAACAGCCTCGTGACCGACATCTTCATCGACCGGAGGAAGGACCGCGGCGTTGCGGGGAACATCTATAAGGGCCGCGTCATGAAGGTCCTTCCCGGGATGCAGGCCTCCTTCGTGGACATCGGTCTGGAAAAATCGGCGTTCCTCTACGTCGGCGACGTGTTCGACAGCGCCTCGGAGTATGCGCCCATGATGGAGGATGAAGGCCTGGAGCTGGAAGTGGAGACCAAGCGGAAACGCTCCCACGCCACGCAGATCGAGGACCTTCTGCAGGAAGGCCAGGACGTCGTCGTCCAGGTCTCGAAGGAGCCCATCAGCACCAAGGGTGCGCGGGTCACCACCTACATCAGCATCCCGGGCCGGTATCTCGTTGTGATGCCCGGCGTGAACCACATCGGCGTTTCCCGCCGCATCGAGAACGGCGAGGAGCGGAAGCGGCTCCGCGAGATCGTGCAGTCCCTCCGGAAGCCGAACATGGGCTACATTATCCGGACCGCAAGCGAGGGAAAGAGCGAGGACGAGATCAAGTCGGACATCGAGTTCCTGGGCAGGCTGTGGGAGGGCATCCAGCGGAAGCGGGAAAAGGCCGCCGCGCCGGTCCTGCTGCACAACGAGCTGGACCTGGTCTTCCGCGTCATCCGTGACACCTTCACGTCGGACGTGGACCGCATGATCATCGACTCCGAGGACGAATACCAGCGCGCCCGGGAATATGTGGAATCCTACACCTCCGCCCTTGCGCGGCGCGTCAAGCACTACGACGGCGATGATCCCATCTTCGAGCACTACGGCGTCGAGATCGAGATCTCCCGCGCCCTGGGCAGGAAGGTCTGGCTCAAGTCGGGAGGCTACATCATCATCGACCAGACCGAGGCGCTGACCACCATCGACGTGAACACCGGGCGGTATGTGGGCAAGCGGTCGCTCGAGGACACTATCCTCAAGACGAACCTGGAGGCCGTCCGCGAGATCGGCTACCAGCTCCGGCTCCGGAACATCGGCGGCATCATCATCCTGGACTTCATCGACATGGAGCGGGAGGACAACCGGCGGAAGGT
>JAFNGD010000231.1:0-2983 GCA_017885365.1 Nitrospirota bacterium | reverse complement strand
CACATCTCGCCCCTGGGCCTCATCGAGATGACCCGGAAGCGCATCCGCGAGAGCCTGGGCCGCACCCTGTGCGACACCTGCCCCTACTGCGACGGCCGCGGCCATATCAAGTCGAGCCGCACGGTCTGCTACGAGGTGTTCCGGGCGCTCCAGAAGTCCTTCACCGGCTCCGAGGAGAAGAAGGCGCTGGTCTCCGTGAACCCGGCGGTGGCGGACATGCTCTATGACGACGAGCGGCAGGGCGTGGAGGAGCTGGAAAAGGAATTCGGCAAGAAGATCGTGATCAAAGCCGACCCGAACATGCACCAGGAGCAGTTCGAAGTGGTCATGGTGTAGCGAAGGCGAGCATGGGACGTGAACAGCCGATCATCCGGCTGTGCTTGTTCTTCTTTGCATCAAGGAGCGCCTTGTCGGCGGCGAGGACCAGGTCATGGGCGTTCATCCCGTCGGTGGGGTAGGATGCGATCCCGATCGTGACGGTCAGGGTGAACCGGTCCCCCGAGAGCGATTTGAACCGCGTCTCGATCTCGCTCTTGATCCGGCTGACAAAAAGTTTGTAGGCCTTTTCCAGCCTGGTTTCCGGGAGAATGATGACGATCTCATCACCACCGTACCGGGCCGCCAGGTCCGTGGCCCGGATGGCCTTCCGGATCGCCTCCCCCAGCATGGACAGCGCCTCATCCCCCGCCTGATGACCGTACCGGTCGTTGAACTTCTTGAAATCATCCACATCGACAAGCGCCACGGAAAACTCCCGGAAATGCCTCGATGAGCGGTGGAACTCCCGGTTCAGGAGGTCCTCGAAGCACCGGCGGTTGAACAGGCCGGTAAGACTGTCGGTAATGGCCTGCTGCTTGACACTGGTGTGGGTCTGCGCATGGTCGATGGCGATGGACGCGAACGAGGCGAGGATCTCGAGCTCCTGCAGGTCCGCCTTCGGGAACTTCCGCATACCGAAGTCGTCCACATAGAGAATGCCCACGGTCTCCCGCTGGTGAATGAGCGGAACGCAAACAAGGGACTTGATCCCTTCCCCGACGATGAGGGGATTGGAGAAGAACGACTTGTTCGTCCTATGGGAGATGACCGTGACGCCCGTAGACTTGAGGATCCGGTCGGACAGGCCGCCGCGCCGCACCTTCCATTCACGGTTGGCGATGAAATTCTTCGAGAACCCCTTGTGGGCGCGGATGCGGAGGGTGTTCGTGGCGGGATCGAAGAGGGCGATGCTGCCGGCACTCGTCCTCGTCACTTCCATGGACTTCTTGAGCACGATGGCGAGTGCCTTGTCGAGGTCAAGCTGTGAGACAACTGCCCTGGCAGTGCTCAGGATATCACTCAGGCGGTCATTGATTTTCAGAGAACCCATTAGTGCTCCCACCGGTCCTGCCTTCAAGAGCAACGCATGCGATGAAATTAACATAGACTATCACAGAACCAAAAGATTGTCAATCAACCGGATGCTGCCGATCCGTACGGCAACAAGCAGCACTATTCTGTCATGGGTGGTCTCAAGCGGAGTGAGATCGTCGGGATCAGCGACCTCGACATAATCGATCTCAACGCCCTTCTCCTGCGTAATGACCGCACGCATCTTCTGCTTCACCTTCTCCGTCTCCCGGACACCCGACCGGACGAGCTCTTGCGCGGCAAGGAGCGCCCGGAACAGGCAGGCCGCCTTTTTGCGCTGCTCACCGTCGAGATAGAAGTTCCGCGAGCTCATGGCAAGCCCGTCGACCTCGCGCATGGTCGGCAGGACCGCGACCTCGACGTCGAGGTCAAGACCCTTCACCATCCGCTTGATCACCGCGCACTGCTGGAAATCCTTCTGGCCGAAGTAGGCACGGTGGGGCTTGACGATATGAAAGAGCTTGGCTACCACCGTGGCAACGCCGCGGAAGTGTCCGGGCCGGCTGGCGCCTTCGAGAACATCCGACATTCCTTCGACACACACAAACACAGAAAGTTTATCCGGGTACATCTCCTTTTTCTCGGGCATGAACAGGATATCTACACCCGCGGATTCGCATTTTTTCCGGTCCCCTTCGGCATCGCGGGGATAGCGGGCCAGGTCCTCCTTCGGCCCGAACTGAGTGGGATTCACGAAGATGCTCGCCACGACCACGTCATGCTCCTGCCGGGCCTGTCGTATGAGTGACAGGTGTCCTTCATGCAGGAAACCCATGGTCGGAACGAAGCCGATGCGCTTTCCCTCCTTGCGGAAGGTCTCGGCAAGGGATTGCATGCCGGCAATGGTGGTTATGATCTGCATGAATGGGACAGGCCGCCGGGAATGACGAACCGCTCGCTAATGATCCGCTTGAACCGGGGTGTATAGACAAGGTCATAGACGTGCTCCTTGTCCGGGAACAGGGTCAGCGCCGCCTTCTTCGTATCCTGCATGATCTCGAAGGCCTCCCGGAGCGTGAGATTCGCCTGCATCAGGACCGCCTGATTCAAATCAACAAGCAGCCTGAGCAGCCGCATGCGCTTCTCTTCTTCCGCCAGATCGTCCCGGTGCATAGTGTGTACATGATACAACTTCGCACGGCCCTTTTCAATTGGTTCGCCGTTCTTGCGCAGGGACGCAGCGGAGGAGATCACCGAACCGGCAGGACGTAAAAGAAGATTGCGAAATAATGGAAAACACTGCCGGCGAGCACGAAGAGGTGCCAGATCGGATGCGAATAGGGGAGCTTGTGCCATGCATAGAAGATGACGCCGACCGTGTAGGCCAGACCGCCCGCCACGAGCCAGACAAGCCCCCGCACGCTCACCGCATCCATGACGGGCTTGATGGCGATCACCACGAGCCAGCCCATCAGCAGATACAGGACCGTCGAGGCAACGCCCATCCGGCCGAGAAAGAACACCTTGAGCAGGATGCCCGCGATGGCGAGCCCCCAAATCAGGCCGAACATCGTCCAGCCCCAGGGACCCCGGAGGCTGACCAGCGTAAAGGGCGTATAGGTCCCGGCGATGA
>JAFNGD010000230.1:2399-2586 GCA_017885365.1 Nitrospirota bacterium | reverse complement strand
TCCGGCTGGCCAGGTACAGCCGGCCGACGCCCAGGAAGCCCGGTGTCTGCGCACCGCCACCGACGCTGCCGGCCAGGGTCGAGAACGGCATGCCGATGGGCGTGTCGCCGGCGTACTCGCGGTTGACGACCATCACGCCGTTGGCCTCTGGCACGATGGCCAGGATGCGNNCNGANNNGNCGCNGNG
>JAFNGD010000230.1:0-2334 GCA_017885365.1 Nitrospirota bacterium | reverse complement strand
GCNCGGCGCGTACGGCCTGTTGCAGTCGCCCATGACGTCCTGCGGCTGCTTCGAGTGCATCGTTGCCATCGTTCCCGAGGCGAACGG
The DNA here is from genome assembly GCA_017885365.1 of Nitrospirota bacterium. Next base: position 2,247 of record JAFNGD010000230.1, on the reverse strand, counting down.
AGTGATGATCGTGAACCGCGGTTTCACCGGCATGACCCCCATCGGCATGAAGTTCTCCACCCTCGCCGGCACCGTGGGCGGCGGCGCCCAGACCCCGGGCTTTATGGGAATCGGACGGTTCTTCCTCACGAGCAAGAAGTTCCTCTCGGCCGAGGGCGGGTTCAAGCGGATCGTCTGGATGACCAAGAACCTGAAGGAGTCCTTTGCCGAGGAGTTCAAGAAGCGCGCCGGGGATGAAGGCATGCCCGACCTCATCGACCGGATCGCCGATGAGACCGTTGCCGAGGACTCCGATAAGCTCATGGCGTTCCTGGCGGAAAAGCAGCATCCGGCGCTCACCATGGACCCGATGTTCTAACAGGGGAGAACGGGCGCAGCCCCATCCTTCCGCATCGTTTAAGCTGAATATCTGCGAGCCGCCGAAATATCTTCCGGCGGCTCGTTTTGTCTGCATACTGCTTCGTTGCGGGACCGCCCTTGTCGGGCCGGCAATGCGAACGACCATGGAAAAAGTCCTCGCAAAAATACTGGACCAGCACCGGAAGGAGAAAGGCAGCCTCATCGCCCTCCTGCAGAGGATCCAGGACACCTTCGGACATATTTCCGAGGACCATGTGTCCTGGTTCTCCCGGCAGCTGGACATCCCCGAGAGCAGGTTCTTCGGCGTGATCACCTTCTACCCGAAGTTCCGGACCCGGCCGGTCGGAAAGAACACGCTCACCGTGTGCTGCGGTGCCGCCTGCCACATCAAGGGTGCGGACAAGCTCATCGACTCAGCGCGCGAGGCCCTGGGGCTTTCCGGCGACGAGGACACGACGAAGGACCTCAGCTTCACACTGCAGAAGGCGACCTGCATCGGGGCGTGCAACATCGCGCCGGTCGTGATCCTGAACAAGCAGGTGCACAGCAGCATGGACCCGGTCAAGGTCACCAAATTGATCAAGGGATACGAACGCGAGGAATTCCTCGGCTATTTGTAGCCGGTCGCGACCACAGCAATGAGCAATCTGCCTGTTGAAATAAAGGTCTGTCTCGGCACCTCGGGAAGCGCTGCCGGCGGCGAAGAGGTGCTGGGGATGTTCAAGCACCATATCTTCGAGAAGGGTATCGAGGCGCAGATCGGCCGCCGCTGCTCGCCGAAGAAGGTCGGGTGCCGCGGTTTTTGCTCCAAGGACGTGCTGGTCGATGTTGTCGTGGACGGGAACAAGACGACCTACCAGTCGGTGACGCCGATCATGGTCGAGCGCATCGTCCAGGACCACATCGTGGGCGGCTTGCCGATCGCTGAATGGACGGTCAGGGAAGAATATGCGTCCTTCAACGAGAAGCAGTACAAGATCGTCCTGGGCCCCTGCGGCGAGATCGATCCGGAGAACATCGACGAGTACATTGCCATGCAGGGCTATCTCGCCGCGAAGAAGGCGATGACCCGCATGACCCCCGACGACGTGATAGACGAGGTGGTGCGGTCGGGGCTGCGCGGCAGGGGCGGGAGCGGCTTCCTCACCGGCGAGAAGTGGAAGGTCTGCCGGCGCGAGGAGCAGCATCCGAAGTACATCATCTGCAACGTGGGCGAGGTGAACCGTCCGCTCGCCGAGGGCAATCCTCACGCTATCATCGAGGGCCTGCTCATCGGCGGCTATGCGATCTGCGCTTCGAAGGGCTTTGTCTACATCCGGGAGCGGTACCATATGTCGGTGGAGCGGCTCCGGATTGCCATCGAGCAGGCGAGGGAAAAAGGGTTCATCGGGCCCAACGTCTTCGGGACCGGCTTCGACTTCGATATCGAGTTCAGCTTCGGGACCGAGGCGTTCATCTGCGGCGAAGAGACCGCCCTCATGGAGTCTATCGAGGGCAAGCGGGCCATGCCGCGGGTGCGGCCGCCGTTCCCCGCTGTCCAGGGGCTCTGGGGAAAACCGACGGTCATCAACAATGCCGAGACCTTTTCCAACATCCCGATCATCATCGGCAAGGGCGGGGAGTGGTACGCATCCATCGGTACCGGGGCGAGCAAGGGCACCAAGGTCTTCACCCTTTCGGGCAAGGTGCGGAACAACGGACTGGTGGAGATCCCCATGGGGATGTCCTTCCGCGACATCGTGTATGGTATCGGCGGCGGCATCGAGGGGGACAAAGCGCTCAAGGCAATCCAGGTCGGGGGGCCGTCGGGCGGCATCATCCCGCCGTCGATGCTCGACCTGGGCCTGGACTATGAGAACCTCGCGAAGGTCGGCAGCATCGTGGGGT
>JAFNGD010000229.1 GCA_017885365.1 Nitrospirota bacterium | reverse complement strand
AGCGACGCGCCAAAAGGCGGCGCGTGACCGGCGTGTTGAACCTGTAGGAAAACCAATAAAAGGGCTCATTTTAAGCCCTTGAGGGCAGCTACGTAATTTCACTGATGCTAATAAGAATAGCGATTGAGATGATTCTGAGCCCGAATGGCGGGCGTCTCCTCACTTGGCCATCATTGAGCGACATCGCGGAAGTTTAATCGCGTTAAACGAAACGTGGTGCGTCGGGGCTTTGAGAGGGGCTTTTTCTACAGACTCGTTAAGCAGCTCGCATGAGTTTTTCCAGCATTCAAAAAAGAGAATCGAATCGCGTATCTCAAATATCCGAATGGTCTTCAGTGAAGAACCAGGAGAGGTAGTAACCGAATGAAGTGTCTGCAGATGCGACTGGTGCTCGCCTCATTTATATTCCTGTTGGGCGGTTGCGGAGGCGACCCAAGTGACCTCACGAACCCGCCGTCGGAACTCGTGGTAATCGAGGAGCGTAATACTGGAGATCTTTTAATCGTCGATCAATCCTACCCTGGGCCGGATACAAGGTGGGCTGTGTTGTCTGGCAACGTTTTAAACCAATTCTATGAAACCCATGCAAAACAAAATTATGATTTCATCGTTCTGTTCCCTGCCAAACCGATGGTATCCAACTGGTCGATGGCATTAAATCGTCACATTGACGGTATCGGAGGAGGGTCTGGCACGTATCCCTACGCACCAAACCTAAATGCACTCATTGCAGTTGATCTATTTCCCCTTTGGACCATAGGCCTGCCGGCACCTGATTCGACCCTGCTTAATGGGGTAATAATACATGAGATCGGGCATTATTGGCTTGCCAATATTCAATGGCCACAACACGCTGCGATCGGACATTGGCAGAACAATCTGGATCTATTCGGTGGAGACACTCGCTATGTTGATCCAATGGCGTACTATCACTGGATCATTAAGAATGGCCAGGAAGCTTGTGTGAACGGTAACGCTCCCAATGTTACCAGGAAGTTCTCTAATCTCTCGTTGTATATCATGGGCCTTCTTCCTCCAGACCAAGTGTCTCCTATTTATGAGCACCTGTTTGACCTTCAGCCTGGAAACGACCACTACAATATGTGGGGGCCTGCTTGCGGAGACGCCCATCACTTCATTGAGACGAGGACCATCACCATTCAAGATATAATAAACACTAATGGTGCAAGGAATCCTTCCTATGAACAAAGCAAGAAGGATTTTCTCACTGCATTTATCATTGTAACAGCCAAGGGAAAAGCGGTCCCTTCAGGATTTATTGATTACGTAAGAAAATATAGGGAGGCCTTGCCAGGGGCTTGGTCTCAAATGACCAGTGGCAAATCAAGCATGATAGTTGACTAGATGCGGACGTGTATCCAGAAAGACAATTGCGGCAACTTCACTTGGGTGGATAGTCGTCCTAACCCTGTGCTCAAGCGGACCCGACTGCGTCGAGCCGCTTAGCTTTTTTCGTTCTCTCTTCACCCGAGCACCTTTCTCCTTGTTGTCTTGCATCGCTCTTCCCCGTCATGTTATAGTTCTTCCGGAATGAAACAGCTCCAGGAAATACTCCGCTCGCTTCTCGATGAGCTCCGATCAGGCAGGAAAACCGTAGAGCTCTCCGAGCTCTGGGGCGGCTCGAAGGCCCTGCTTCTGTCCGAGCTGTTCCGCGAGAGCAAAAGGCCGCTCCTGATCGTGACCGCTTCAGAAGAGGACGCCAATCTCCTTGCTGATGACCTCGGATTCTTCTCCAAGAAGCAAAGCTCTTTCACCGCAGAGGGCGCAGAGAACGCAGAGAAAGACAAGGCCGTTCTCAAGGAACGACGAACGGAGATTCTTGTATTTCCTCCCTGGGGCGTTCTTCCCTTCGAGGCCGACTCGCCGGACAGCGGCACGGTCGGTGAGCGGATGCGTTTCCTGTACAGCCTTGTCTCCGGCAACCGGGCAATCTTCATCGCGCCCGTTGCATCGCTTATGCAGAAGCTCCCGCCCTGGGAGCTCTTCGCCGACTCTGTCAAGACCATCACCGCAGGCCAGCAGACGGACCCCGACGTTCTGAGCAATGCACTGATAGCCATCGGCTATGAGCATGCCTCTCTCGTCACCCGTGTCGGCGAGTTTAGCCGGCGCGGCGGCATCATCGACCTGTTCTCGCCGGCCCAGGCAAATCCCGTCCGGCTCGAGTTCTTCGGCGATACCCTCGAGTCCTTGCGGGAGTTCGACGTGGAGACACAGCGGTCGCTTGGTGAGATCAAGCAGGCGATTGCGCTGCCGGTGCGTGAGCTGATCGTGAAGACAGTGCGGAGTGCGGAGTACGGAGTGCCGAGTGAAGAGCAGGGAACACCTGATAACGACCGATCAATTTCTCAAGTCCCCGGAGAAGTTCTTAAACAGATCGAGGAGGGCTCGTGCCCTCCCGGGTGCGAGTTCCTTGCCCCGTTCTTTTATGATATGGAAGGTCTGTTCTCCTATTTGTCCGAAGGGACCATCGGGGTCCTGATCGAACCTGATGACATCAGAACGCAGGCCGAAACCGCGTTCGAAAAGGCGAAACAGGGCCGGGATGAAGAAGTGTCAGAGGGCCGGACCCTGCCGGAAGCAGCGGACCTGTACCTCGATCACGGAGGCATCATGGCCGGCCTTGCGAAAGTCCCGCTTGTCAACCTGCGGCTGCTCGGCGCTGAAGCGGGACGGCATTACGCCATGGATACGAAGTCAGCTGCCTGGCTCGGTGTCCGGCTCCGGCCGTCCCATAGCCTCGGCCACGGGACAACCGTTCCGGAAAACGCTGAAGGGACGGTCGGCGGCCTTGCGGACAAACTGAAGAAGCTCCGGGAAACGAACCGCGTGCTGCTTGTCTGCGGCACCGATGAGGCGGCCGACCGGCTCATGCGGATGTTCAGTGAGTTCAACGTAGCGATGGCCCGCAGGACATCGATCGACCTTGACAGCGACGGGCCCTGGCCTGTCACGGTGATGAACGGCAGGCTGTCTGCGGGATTCGTGTGGCAGGACCTGTCGCTCGTCATGATCACCGACGAGGAGATATTCGGCAGCAAGGTGCACCGGCCGCGGACCGCGAAAGCGAAGGCCGCGCCCTTCCTGTCGTCCTTCAAGGAGTTGAAGCCCGGCGATTTCGTGGTCCACAGGGACTACGGCGTCGGCGAGTATCAGGGGCTCTCACACATCAGCGTGGACGGGTTCGAGACGGACTTCCTGACCCTCCGGTACGAGCCCGACGCGAAGCTGTACGTGCCGCTCTACAGTCTCGACAAAGTTCAGAAGTACATCGGCGCCGAAGGGGCGCAGCCCAAGGTGGACAAGCTCGGCGCGCCGACCTGGGCCAGGACCAAGGAGCGGGTGAAGAAGGACATCCTTGAGATGGCGCAGGAGCTCGTGAAGATTTACGCTGCCCGGGAGGCCATGCACCGGACGCCGCTCACACCGCCGGACAACCTCTACCGCGAGTTCGAGGCGGCCTTCCCCTATGAAGAAACGCCGGACCAGCAGAAGGCCATCGATGACGTGCTCGAGGATATGCAGAAGGAAAAGCCCATGGACCGGCTGGTCTGCGGAGATGTGGGGTTCGGCAAAACGGAGGTCGCGCTCCGGGCCGCTTTCAAGGCGGTCGAGGACGGGTTCCAGGCGGCGGTGATCGTTCCGACGACGCTGCTCGCGGACCAGCACTATCGCACCTTCTCCGAGCGGCTCGCCGCCTTCTCCATCCGCGTGGAGATGATGTCCCGGTTCCGGACGAAGGCGGAGCAGAAGGAGACGCTCAAGGGGATGAAGAGCGGCACCGTGGACATCGTGATCGGCACCCACCGGCTGCTGCAGCGGGACGTGTCCTTCCGGAACCTGGGCCTCCTGGTCATCGACGAGGAGCACCGCTTCGGCGTGAAGCACAAGGAGCGCATCAAGGAATTCAAGAAGCTCGTGGACGTGCTGACGCTCACGGCGACGCCCATCCCCCGTACGCTCCACCTGTCCCTCGCGGGCATCCGCGACCTCTCCATCATCCAGACGCCGCCCCTGGACCGGCAGGCCATCCAGGTGGTGCTCGCGCGGTTCGGCAAGCGCGTGATCCGCGAGGCCATCCTGCACGAGCTTGGCCGCGGCGGGCAGGTTTTCTTCGTCCAGAACCGTGTCCAGGGCATCGAGCGCATGGCCGCCTATATCCAGGGCCTCGTGCCCGAGGCGAAGATCGGTGTGGCCCACGGCCAGATGAAGGAGGACGAGATCGAGGAGGTGATGGCGAAGTTCGTCGCCAACGACCTGAACGTGCTGGTCACGACGACCATCATCGAGTCGGGCATCGACATCCCGAACGCGAACACCATCCTGATCAACCGNNCTATGCCTATCTCCTGACGCCGGTCGAAGAGGCGCTGTCCGACGTTGCCCGCATCCGGCTTCGCGCGATCCAGGAGCTGTCGGAGCTCGGCGCCGGGTTCCGCATTGCGGCCCAGGACCTGGAGACGCGGGGCGCCGGGAACCTGCTGGGCAGACAGCAGTCGGGTCACATCGCGGCAGTGGGGATCGACCTGTATACGCAGATGATGGAAGAGGCGGTCGCCGAGCTGCGCGGCGAGGCAATGGCGCCTGAACCGGACACGCAGATCAACCTGCGCGCATCGGCCTTCCTTCCCGAAGACTATATCGGGGACATGAGCCTCCGGCTCGCGGCGTACAAGGAGATCTCGGCTGCAGACGACGAGGACGGACTGCTCCAGATCACCGCAGACCTCCGGGACCGCTACGGACCGCTGCCCGAACCGGCAGCGAACCTGCTCGAGATCATGGCCGTGAAGATAGCGGCAAAGCGGTCCAGGGTCAGCCGCGTCGACGCCGGCCCGAACACGGTCACCATCACCTTCGCCGGGGACGCCGGTATCGCGCCGGACAAGGTCATGGCGCTCGTGAAGCGGAGCAAAGGGAGGGTTAAGCTCATCCCCGAATACGCGCTCCAGATCGCCCTGCCGGACCAGACGCTCCGGACCGCGTCGGACGCGGTGAAAAAGTGCTTGCAGGACCTCGGGTAGTGTGTTATAAAATACGGACTTTACGTCAGATTCCCAAGGGAGGAAGAATTCCATGATGAACAGAATGATAGCGGCGGGAGCGGTGATCATCGCCCTCACCCTGGCGGGGTGCACCAAGGGCTCCGACAGCGCGGTCATTGCCAAGGTGAACAACGGCAAGATCACGTCAGCCGATTTCAAGAAGCAGCTCGAAGAGCTGCAGCCCCAGATGCTGCAGGCCGTGGCAACGGACCCCAAGGCGCGGAAAGAGTTCCTCGAGGACTTGATCGGCATCGAGCTGGTCCTCCAGGAGGCCAAGCGACAGGGGCTCGACAAGGACGCCGAGTTCAAGAAGAAGCAGGACGCGCGCAAGAAGGAGATGGAACAGCGGATCCAGGACGCTGCCAAGAACGACCTTTTCAATTCGCTGCTTAAAAAAGAGCTCATGGACAAGATCAAAGAGCCCACCGATGTCGAGGTGAAGGCCTACTACGACAGCCACCGCGAGGAGATCAAGAAGGCCGCCGGCGGCAAGGACATGACACTCAAGCAGGCTGAGGCGCAGGGACTCAAGCGGTATGTGTTCCAGATGAAGCAGCGCGACGCCTATCTTGAGTTCTCCAAGGGTCTCAAGGCCAAGGCAAAGATCACGGTTGACGACAAGGCGCTGGAAGCCCTGGCAAGCGACCTTTCCAAGCCGGTCCCGTCAGGATCGCTCCAGCTGAACCTGCCGGAGGCGAAGACGGAGAAGAAGGCCGAGGGGACCAAGTAGCGGACACGAGAAGAAGAGCATAATGCGGAATTCCCGACTCACGATCCTATCTGCCCCGGTGCTCCTGCTGGGGCTTTTGTTTTTCGGCTGCTCGAAGAAGGAGGAGGCGAAGCAGCCCCCACCGCCTCCTGCCGTCGCCCCCGAAGTGAAGGTCCTCGCCACCGTGAACGGGGACCCCATTACCCTGGGCGAGTTCCAGGAGCGGTTCGCGCGGGCGGGGCTCAAGCCCGAGAAGGAAGCCGAGATTCAGGTGAAGGAGGAGTTCCTGAACCGGCTTATCGAGCGCAAGATGATGCTGCGCGAGGCGCAGCGGCGCCGCATCAAGGTCAGTCTCCCTGAGATCAACGCGCGCGTCGAGGCCATGCGCAACGAGCAGGGCAAGGACATGAAAGAAACACTGGGCGGCCTGGGGATCGACTTCGAGAAGTGGAAATCCGACCTCTGGGAAGACATGATGATCGAGAAGCTCATCAGCCGCGACGTGGTCCGCACCCTGCGTGTGCCGTCATCGGAGGTCCGGCGGTATTACCAGGAGAACGCCCAGGAGTTCCAACGGCCGGAGCAGGTCCGCGTACGCCAGATCGTCGTGGCCACCGAAGAGGAGGCCCAGAAGGTCCTTGACCAGCTTCTGAACGAGAAGGCGGATTTCGCCACGCTTGCGCGGAAGAAGTCGACGGCGCCCGAGGCCGAAGAGGGCGGGGACCTGGGCTTTTTCGCCATGGGCGAGATGCCGGGCGAGTTCAATGTGGTCTTCGGGCTTCCCCGGGGGGGCATCAGCAGCGTGGTGAAGAGCCCTTACGGATATCACATTTTCAAGCTCGAGGAAAAACGGAAGGCCGGGAGGCTGACGCTCGAGGAGGCATACAAAGAGATCGCCGAGAAGCTCTCTCGCCAGAAGCAGGATGTCCGGTACAAACAGTGGCTCACGGAACTGCGCGGGAGAACGAAGTTCGTCGTCAATTACCAGGGGCTGCAGCAGTGAGGTCGATGATGCCGCGGCCGTCCCTGATGGTCAGCCGGGTCTTGAACCGTTCCGACGCCGCATTGATCTCCGCAAGAACGCCGTCTGCCTTGGTTCCCGCCAGGACCCGGGGCTGGTAGGCCACCCGGTAGTTGTTCACGTCCAGGGGCACTGCCTCGACCCGTACAAGGGACTTTCCTTTGAATGTGCAAAGGAGTATGATGCTCGAGTTCGTCCTGTCGCTCTCGGAACCGAAGACGAAGTTGCCGAGGCTGTAGGCGATGAGGCGTCCGCGGTAGACCTCCAGCTCCTGCAGGATGTGAGGGTGGTGGCCCAGGACCAGATCGGCGCCCCAGTCGATCGCGCCGCGGCCGAGCGCCTGTTGGTAATCCTTGGCAGAGGTCATGAGCTCGGCGCCCCAGTGGAACGAGACCACCACCAGGTCGGCAAGGGGCCGCACCGCCTGGATGTCCTTTTTCACGTATTCTTTGTACCCGGGCGCGGTGCCGGGCCTTCCTGCGGAGGCATAGAACTCCAGGGGAAAGGTCAGTGAGTAGGCCAGGAACGCGATGGTCCGTCCCCCGATCTTGAGGAGCGCGGGCGCACGGGAGTCATCGAGGTCCATGCCCGCACCGGCGGAGAGGATGCCGTTCTCATTGAGGAGTGTGAGGGTGTCCTGGAGCGCCTGGGGCCCGAAGTCGAGGATATGGTTGTTGGCGAGGGTCACCACGCGGATGCCCCCCGCCTTGAGCGCTTCCACGGCAACGGGCGCGGCGCGGAGCGTGAACTTCTTGTTCTCCACGGCCGTGCCGCGCGTCGAGACAGGGCTTTCAAGGTTTCCGATGACAACGTGGGCCTGCCGCAACACGGGCAGGACATGCACGAAGGGATAGGCAGGGCCTTCCTTCAGGAGATACGGCTCGGCCCGGTGGCCGAGCATGATGTCGCCGACCGCGGCGATGGTGATCTCGTCCGCAGGCGGCGCCTGCTCTGCCGCAGGCAGCGCGGAAGCAGCCAGCAGGGCCAGCGAAACGACGACAGCGACAGCATACAGGTTCCGGCGCAGCATGGGTCCCATATTAAGCACCATGCCGGAAAAAGGCAACAGAAAAGGATGACGGAAATGAACAGGATGACAAAAGGCTTTTTACTATTCATCAGCGCAGCCATGACCGTCTGCATATCCGCCGGCGCCTTAGGGGCGACGACCGGTCCCGTGGTGGTGGACCGGGTCGTCGCCGTGGTGAACGATGAGGTCATCACCCTGAGCGATCTGCAGCGGGAGACGCTGAAGCGGCCTACGGGCAGCGATCAACGGCTTACGCTCGAGGACATGATCGACCGGAAGCTCCAGATGGTCGCTGCAAAGCGGAACGGCATGGAGGTCACGGACCGGGAGCTCGCCGACGCGGTCGCCGACATCATGAAGCGGAACAACATGGACAGCAAACAGTTCGAGGAAGCCCTGGCGCGGGAAGGCCTTACCCTTGATCAGTACCGGGCGGAATTCCGGGAGCAGATGACGATGTCCCGTCTCTTCAACAAGTTCATCCGCACCGGCCTCTCCGTCGATGAGAAGGAGATCCGGGAGCATTATGACCGGAATGTGGGGCAGTTCTCCCTCCCGGAAGAGATCAGGGTCCGGCTCCTGGCAGTGACCGTGCCCGAGAAGGCGTCGGCCGCCCAGATCGCCGAGGCCCGGCAAACGGCCGAGGACCTCATGGCGCGGATCAAAAAGGGCGAGGACTTCATCCGCCTCATCCGGGAGAACTCGAACAGCCCTACGGCCGCGCAGGACGGCGACCTCGGATTCATGCAGCGGGACCAGGCCATTCCGGAGATCGAAGAGGCGGCGAAGAACATCAAGCCCGGCGAGTACGCGGGCCCGGTGACGGCGGCGGACGGCTTTTACATCATCCGCGTCGAGGAGATACGCACCCTGGTCAAGCCGTTCGAAAAGGTGAAGGAAGAGATCCAGAAAATGCTCTACGAACAAAAGATGGAGAACACCTATCGCGTCTTTCTCCAGTCCCTCCGGAGCGAAGCACACATCGAGAACAAGCTGTAAAGTTCAGGAGTCAGGAGTCAGGAGNNNTGGGTGTTCAGCAACGAGGTCCAGGACCTGCCCGCTGATGCCGTGCCCGGTGAACCCGTCGAGGTCCGGGATTTTTCCGGGAACTTCCTTGGGCGGGGTTACGTGAACCCGCGGTCGCTCATCGCGGTACGCATCCTGACCAGGAAGCAGGAGGATATGGACGCCGCTTTCTTCACGAAGAGGATCGGCAGTGCTCGCGACCTGCGAAAGGACCTCGGGTTCGGCGAATCCTTCCGCGCGGTGTTCAGCGAGGGCGACGGGCTCCCCGGTCTCATCGTGGACAAGTACGAGGACACGCTCGTGGTCCAGTCGCTCACCGCGGGGATCGACGGCATGCTGGACCTGGTCCTTGCCGCGCTCCGCGAGGTCTATGGCCCGAAGACCATCGTACTCAGGAACGACACCTCCTCGCGTGCGCTCGAGGGGCTCGGACAGGAGACGCGGGTCGTTCTCGGGGAAACGTCGGGCATGGTGGAGTTCGAGGAATCGGGCATCCGCTACCGGGCCGACGTGCTCGAGGGCCAGAAGACCGGCTTCTTTTTCGACCAGCGCGAGAACCGACTGGCGCTCAGGGACCTGGTACGGGGCCGGAGGACGCTGGACTGTTTCTGCTATGTGGGTGCCTGGGCGCTATCCGCCGCCCGGTACGGCGCGTCCGAGGTCATCGGCATCGACTCCTCGGAGAAGGCCGTGACGCTTGCACGGTCGAACGCGGAGCTGAACAACCTGTCCGCGAAGTTCCTGATCGGCGACGTGTTCGAGGTGCTGCGCGGCCTCGAGAAGCAGAAGGAGCGGTTCGGGTGCATCGTCCTCGNNAGGAGATCAACCTGCGCGGCATGCGCCTGCTCGAACCGGGAGGATTTCTCGTCACCTGCTCCTGCTCGCACCACATCGACCAGGAGCTGTTCCGGGAGATGCTGATCGACGCGGCCTGGTCAGCGGGCAGGCAGGCGCGGCTCCTGGAGATGCGCTCCCAGTCCCGCGACCACCCCATGCTGCTCGCGGCACCCGAGACCCGGTATCTCAAGTGCGCCGTCCTGATGGTGGAATGACAGGTCAAGATCTTTGACACTGAAGACCCTGAGAGAGGCTATGAAAAGGCATGATCATGTCTCTTCGGAGTTTTCCCTCTGCTGTTATCTGCGTCAAAGGTCCTCATTCCGTCGGTCTTCACGTTTTGTCTGGACACTGAACAGGACGGAAGGCAAGGCCAAATTTATCTTGACTATCGATAGCCCGCTGAGTAAGATAGTCACCGTTTCCGGGCGCTTAGCTCAGCGGGAGAGCACTGCCTTCACACGGCAGGGGCCACTGGTTCAATCCCAGTAGCGCCCACCATGCAAATCAAGGGGTTAGCAGCTCGCTGCTAACCCCCTTTTTTTTGCCTATCGCAGTATTTTCGTGATATATTATTTTGTACTAGCGGGAAACAGCGCAGGCACGAGATCCGCAGCAGAAGGAGCTTCCGAGGTTGACACCGGACAGGTTCATGAAGACCCGAAGGTCACGGGTTCGATTGCTTATCTGCAGTCTGACGCTGGTCGTTCTGTCCGGATGCGCGTTGTTCCAAAAAACGCCCCCTCCGCCCCCTCAGACTCCGCCTGCACCTCCGCGGTCGTCTGTCCGGCCGCGTGTAGATGCCAAGGCCCAGCAGCAGTATTACGACCTCGGCGTCCAGCAGTACTCTCGGGAGAACTACCGAGAAGCCAAGGAGGCATTCGAGCATGTCCTTGAGCTCGGGCCGAACTCGGCCCTGGGGATGAAAGCGCAGGAGAACCTCAAGAAGATCCAACGCATACTAAAGACCCTCGAGGAAATCGAAGCCAAATGAGCGATGAACCGCTAAACGACAAAGATGTGGCCGCCAGTGCTGCTGAACCCACAGCGGAGGAACAGCAGGAGCTGCCGGAGCAGAGGAGCGCTGCCGTCCTGTCTGCGGCGAAGCAGGAGGTTGAGCACCCCACGGCGCCTTCACGGCTGCTCCAGTTCTTCTTCTCGATCAGCGTCCGGTACAAGATCGCGGGAACACTCATCGTGATCCTGAGCATCGCCGTCATCTCTCTCGGCGTGGTGACCTTCACCCAGCAGAACGCCATCCTGCGCCAAGAAATGAAGAGCCGCGCGGAAACGCTGGTCAACCAGCTTGCGAACGTGGGCAAGGAAGGCCTGCTGACGAAACAGGAGCTGCCGGTCTATTCCACCATCACAGACATCCGGCAGCGTGAAGATGTGGTCTATGCCATGGTCATGGACGACGAGGGGAAGGTCTTCGCGCACAGCGACCTGACCAAGAAAGGGGAGCTCCTGACCGGCTCGGCGGACCTGGCGGCGCTCCGCGCCGACGGCATGCTGTTCCAGGAGACCGCTGTCGGGAACGACCCCGTCCTGGACACCACGGTCCCCATCCTGCTGAAAACGAAGAACCTCAAGATCGGCGTGGCGCGCATCGGCATCTCCCAAAAAGCGCTGAACGAGGCCATCCGCAGACAGCAGAGCATCTACCTCGGGATGGCCCTGGGGTTCGTTGCCGGCGGACTGCTGATCTCCTTCGCACTCGCCCGTCTTATCACGAAACCGCTTGATTCGCTCGCAGCGGGCATTCAGATCGTTGCCCGCGGCGACCTGCGCAAGCTGGTCCCCGTCAGCTCGAGCGATGAGATCGGCAAGCTTACCAATGTCTTCAATCAGATGATCCTGAGCCTGCGGGAAAAGCTCCTCATGGAGAAGTACCTGTCCCAGCCCACGGTCCAGAGCATCAAGGAACACCGCGATGTGACGCAGTTGAAGCTGGGAGGAGAGCGGAAGTACGTGACCGCCCTCTTTTCCGACGCGCGCGGCTTCACGTCGCTTTCCGAGAAGATGAGACCCGAGGACGTAGTCAGGCTGATGAACATCTATCTGAACCTGCAGGCGAAGGTCATCCACCAGTTCGGCGGGACGATCGATAAGTTCGTGGGCGATGAGGTGATGGCCATCTTTGAGGGCCGGGGCAACGAGATCAACGCGGTGCGGGCCGCAGTGGAGATCCAAAGCTACTGTAAGGCTCTGAACGCTGCACGGTCAGCGTCCGGGGATAAGGCGATCAACATCGGGATCGGATTGAACAACGGCGAGGTCGTTATGGGCAACATGGGCTCGGAAGACCATATGGACTATACCGTGGTCGGCGATAATATCAATATCGCCGCGAGAATGTGCGGCATCGCACAGCCGGGCATGGTCCTGGTGAGCAAGGCCATTGCCGAAGCGATCGGCGACCAGGCGTCGCTGAAGGACCTGCATCCGGTGATGGTAAAAGGGAAGGACCAGCCGATCGGCATCGCGGAGGTTGTCAGCGTAAAAGGCGGAGCGCGTCGGTATATGCGGAAGGCAACGGACGTCTCGGCAGTCTACTCGCTCGCCGGTTTCTCCGAGGAAACGTTCACGGCTGTGGTAAAGAACATCAGCCCGGCAGGATGCCTTCTGGTGGTCAGTGCGCCGGTCGGGATCGGCTCAAAAGTGAACGTGAACATCAACCTGCGTGAGCTGGAGAACATCACGGTGCGCGCCACGGTCTACCACGCCCGGAAGCAGGATGCGGCCTATTATGTCGGGCTGTGTTTCGAGGACCTGCAGGAAGAGGTGCATCACCGGATCGTGCAATGGGTCCATCAGGTCAACTCCGAGATCGCCGAGGGTCTGATTCTCTGAGGGACCCTTCACGGCATCGGCCAGGGAGCTGGTCACGGTAGCGATCATCGCAGTGACCACAGAAGCCGGCACGCTCGCTCTCGTTCTTAGCCGTCAGAAAAAAGCGAGCGCTCCTTTCGGTTCGGTATCTGTTCTCAGCCAACGCTGCTTGTCCGGCCGCTCAAGCCGGCGCAGGATCAGCTCCTGGACCTTCAGGACCTCCGTCAGGACTTCCCGCAGCTCCTCATGCTCGTGCAACTCCCGCTGCTGGTCCCTGTTGTCCTCTGCAAATACAAAAGGCCGACCAATGACGGTCAGCCTTGTTGAAGCTCCCTTCAGCAAGCTGCAGGGAATCTTCGATCCTCAGTGTAGTATGTTTATTCTAATCGCTCACTAATCCCGCAGCAAGCTGCTGGGAATGCGCTCGCTCCTGGATTNNCGCTTACCCCGCAGCAAGCTACGGGGTAAGCGCTCGCTCCTGGATTCAACCGGACCCTGTCCTGCTCTTATCCCACCTGGCGCTTCTCGTTCTCTTCCTGTTCGGTCTTGCACTCGATGCAGAGGGTCGTGACCGGCCGGGCCTCAAGCCGCTTGAGACCGATCTGGCCGCCGCAGGACTCGCATATGCCATAGGATCCCTCGTCGATGCGGGCAATGGCCTCGTCGATCTTCTTCAGGAGCTTCTGCTCCCGGCCGCGGAGCCTGAGCATGAAATTGTTATCCAGTTCTGCCGCGGCCTGGTCCGTGGGGTCGGGAAAGCTCTGTTTTTCCGCGCCCAGCTTGGAGTTGATCGTTTGTTCGGCCTCGGACAGCAGCTCCTCGCGCTGTTTCATGAGCTTCTTCCGAATGGTGTTGACCTTCATGTTCATGCGAACGATCCCTGCTCCCCGATCATAATGAAAAGGCGAACGGAATGACCGCACCGTTCGCTACTGAGTGCTATACTATAACAAAAAAGGTGTAGCGAGTCAATTAAGAAAAGGCATCCCGGTCCATCCGTGAATTGACAAACCCTTGTTTCGAGAGGTAAGATAGCTGCCATGCTCACCGAAAAACAGAAATTTGCGAAGATCGTGAACCTTGGCATCGAGATCACCCAGGTGAAGGACCTGGACGTGCTGCTCGAGCGCATCCTGAAGGAAGCGCGGAGCCTGGTGAACGCCGACGCCGGCACCATCTATGTGAAGGAAGACGACAAGCTGAAGTTCACCTATACGCAGAATGACACGATGCAGCAGCGCCAGCCCGGGAAAAAGCTGATCTACTCGACCTTTACCCTTCCGATCAACAATCAGACCATCGCGGGCTATGTGGCGAACACCGGCGAGATGTTGAACCTTACCGACGTCTATAAGCTCCCCACGGCGCTTCCGTTCTCATTCAACCGCAAGTACGACGATCTCTCCGGCTATCGCACCCAGTCCATGCTGACGTTCCCGCTCAAGACCAACCGCGGCGACACGATCGGCGTACTGCAGCTCATCAACGAAAAGAACACGAAGGGCACGGTGGTACCGTTCTCGAAGAAGGATGAGCCTCTTGTCATGCATTTCGCCAACATGGCCGCGGTCGCCATCGAGCGCGCCCAGATGACGCGCGCCATGATCCTCCGGACCATCAAGATGGCGGAGCTGCGGGACCCCAAGGAGACCGGTGCCCACGTGAACCGTGTGGCATCCTATTCCGTGGTCATCTACGAGCACTGGGCGGGCAAGCGCGGCGTGCCCCATGATGTCCTCGAAAAGAACCGGGACATCCTGCGCATGGCTGCCATGCTCCATGATGTGGGCAAGGTGGCGATCTCGGATGCGATCCTCAAGAAACCGGCGCGGCTCGATGACGCGGAGCGCGAGATCATGAAGCAGCACACCATTATGGGCGCACGGCTTTTCTCCGAGCAGTATTCCGAGTTCGACGACGCATCGGCCGTCGTGGCGCTCAACCACCACGAGAAGTGGGACGGCACCGGCTATCCGGGACACGTCAATCCGTTCGACGGAAAAGTGCTGCCGGGCTATGAGAACAGCGACGGGTCGCCTCGGCCGAAGAAGGGGGACGAGATCCCGGTGTTCGGCAGGCTCGTCGCCCTGGCAGATGTCTATGACGCCCTGAGCTCCAAGCGCGCGTATAAAGAGCGGTGGGAGGAGGCACAGGTCCTCGACGAGCTCAAGGTCTGTTCCGGCACGCATTTCGATCCCGAGATGGTCGAGACGTTCTTTGCCTGTATCGACACGATCCGCAACGTCGCCGAACGCTATCCCGACCACTAACCTNNGATCCTTCGTCGTATCCTCATGACCAAGAAACGCAGGAACAGAAATCAGGAACAGGGGGCCGCCTCCTTTCAGAACAGTCCCTTCAAGATGCTGAAAGGGGTCATCGGGAAGACAGTCCCGCTGCCGGCAGCGGCACACACGGCCCCTTCGCACGAGGATGACGAAGGTCTGTTCCTGCGGTCCGTGAGCGGCGCTACGAGGATCACGGCGGACAGCGACCAGGAGTCAGGACCGCAAACGTCTTCGGCGGCTGCAGAAAAACGTATCGATGACGAAGTAAGCGGCCAGGAGCTTTTTCTGCAAGCTATGGGGATGATCGGGACAGCGGTGTCCCGTGATAGAACACCGGATCCAGAAGAGGCGGCACCCACGCGTTCTTCGTCCAGCCGGATGCGCCAGCTCAAGCGCGGTACCATCCGCATCAGCGAGGAACTGGACCTTCACGGATTTCTGAAGGACGAGGCGCTCCGGCGGCTTGAGCGCTTCATTGCCGGCGCCTATGCGCGCAGTCTGCAGGCGGTCCTCGTGATCACGGGAAAGGGGATCAACTCCCCCGAAGGGCCGGTGCTGCCGGCTGCGGTGGCCGCATGGCTCCGGGAGCGGGGCAAAGGCATGGTCGCCGAGTTCTTCCCGGCGCCCCGTGACAAAGGCGGCAGCGGCGCGTATGTCGTCTTTCTCAAAAAACGATAGGAAGCGCTGTATGATCTGATGAGAAATCATGCATCTTCTCGCCATTCATTAGGCAACATATCCCTCCTTTAAAGAAGTTTTTTCATATCCCCTTCGCGGCCTGAACGAATTTCCTGACCCCTACGGCCGCGTGCGCTCGCCCGGTTCAATAGCTAAGCACTTTCTCCCTTTTTCCCCCTCCCTTCGAGAGAGAGGGGGCAGGGGTGAGGGGCTGTTGTGGAGGCGGTATAAAATAAGTGAGGTACAAAATAAATATGGATTATAATCGTTCAAAGGTGTACTATTCGTGCTTACAATGGGTGCTCCACTGATAAAAACAACCTTGTCGGTCTTTCAGCCGCAGAAAAACAGATTCGGCATTCTCTACCTCCTTTCCCTGGTCTTTCTGCTCCAATCCCTGGCCGTGCGGATAGTCCTGTTTGTCATGTCGCTGCCCGGCATGACGCTCGAGCCTCTTGTTCTGCTCAAGATGTGGAGCGTCGGATTCTTCTACGACTGCATCACGTTCACCTACTGCGCGATCCCCTTCACCCTGCTCCTGATGATCGTTCCCGAACGGGTATACCGGCACCGCCTGTTCCGGTACGTCATGCACGGGGCCCTGTTCGCGGTGCTGTTCGTCCTGC
The DNA here is from genome assembly GCA_017885365.1 of Nitrospirota bacterium. The sequence goes on along the minus strand of JAFNGD010000229.1, from coordinate 3,237 downwards.
TGTTCGACACCGTGGCAGAATATCTGTTCTTTGACGAGTTCGAGACGCGCTTTAACTTCATTGCCATCGATTATCTGGTCTATACCCGTGAGGTTCTGGGCAACATCCGGGAATCCTATCCCCTGAACAAGATCCTCCTCGGCATTTTCGCGGCGGCGTCTCTGGGGTACGTTCTTCTCCGAGCGCGGCTCGATCGGGCCATCGCTGCCTCTCCGGTCAACTTCACCTCGCGCCTTCGGCAGGGCCTCGTCTTTGCCGTGTTGCCGCTCTTCGGGCTGCTGTTCGTGGACCAGTCCTGGACCAATGTCTCCCGGAACAGTTACGCGAATGCGCTTGCCGGGAACGGCATCTACGACCTGTTCGCGGCCTTCCGGAACAATGAGCTTGATTTCCAGAAGTTCTATCCTACCATGGATGAAGATGCGGCCCTTCAGCATCTCCGTGAACTTTTGGCCGAAAGGAACGGGCTGCTGGCCGGCAGCGATCATCGCGACATCACGCGGGTGATCGCCAATCCCGGGCCGGAAAAAAAGCTGAACATCATCGTCATCATCGAAGAGAGCATGAGCGCAGAATACCTGGGCGCGTTCGGGGACAAGAGGGGGCTTACCCCGAACCTCGACCAGCTTGCGAAGGAGTCACTCGTGTTCACCCATGCCTACGCAACGGGCACCAGGACCGTGCGAGGCTTGGAGGCCATCACGCTTTCGATGCCGCCGCTGCCCGGCACCTCCATCGTCAAGCGCCCCCGGAACGAGGATTTCTTCTCCTGGGGCACACTCATGCGGTCAAAGGGATATGACGCGCGGTTCATCTACGGCGGCCATGGCTATTTCGACAACATGAACTACTTTTTCGGCCACAATGGATTTGCCGTTACGGACCGGGCCGACCTTGCCAAGGAAGAGATCACCTTTGCGAACGTGTGGGGCGTGTGCGACGAGGACCTGTTCCGGCGTGTGATCCGGGAGGGATCGCGGTCCCATGCCGAAGGCCGGCCGTTCTTCTTCGAGGTCATGACCACCTCGAACCACCGGCCCTACACCTATCCGGAAGGCAAGATCGACATCCCTTCGGGATCGGGCCGCGGCGGCGGAGTGAAATACGCGGACCACGCCATCGGCCGCTTCATCGACGAGGTGAAGCTCCAGCCCTGGTTCAAGGACACGGTCATCGTCATCGTGGCGGATCATTGCGCCGCCAGCGGCGGCAAGGTCGAGCTGCCGATCAAGCGCTACGAGATCCCTCTGCTGGTCTATTCGCCTGCCCATGTCAGGCCGGGAAAGGTCGACCGGATGATGAGCCAGATCGACATCGCGCCCACCGTGCTGGGCATTCTGAACATGAGCTACCGGTCCAAGTTCTTCGGCAGGGACATACTGAGGGCCGATGCGGCCCCTGAGCGCGCGTTCATCTCGACCTATCAAAAGCTTGGCTACCTCACGGGCGACCGACTTCTGGTCGTGGGGCCGAAAAGACGCCTCGACTCCTATGCTGTCGCACGGCTGGACGGCAGCGCGCGCGAGATCAATCCCCGGGAGCAGGACGTCGCCGATACGCTCAGTTATTTCCAGGGCGCGAGCTACATTTATAAGAACAGGCTGAACAGGCTCAACTGACCGCCCGCCGCCTGCGGCGCCGTCTGCCAAACCACAGCTTGCCGCAGAGACCCTCAATGTCCTGTTGACAATTCATCCCGCGCGCTTTAAAATCACACCTCATGCCTGCAATCACGATCCACCGGAGGGAGCACATCGTCCATGGAAAAGACCTTTGCCATCATCAAGCCTGACGCCTGCAGCAGGAACATCACCGGGAAGGTCCTCGCGATGATCGAGGGGAATGGTTTCCAGGTCATTGCCATGAAAAAGATCTGGATGACCAAAAAACAGGCCGAGGGGTTCTATGCCGTGCATCGGGGCAAGCCGTTCTTCAACAGCCTCACGGACTTCATGTCCTCCGGACCCTGCATCGTCATGGTGCTCCAGAAGGAGAACGCCATTGCTGCGTGGCGCAAGCTCATGGGCGCCACGAACCCTGCCAACGCAGATCCGGGCACCATCCGGAAGGAATTCGCCCAGAGCGTGGAAGCGAACTCGGTCCACGGCTCCGACGCGCCCGAGACCGCCGCGTTCGAGATCACGTATTTCTTCAGCACCCTCGAGCTCTGCGCGTAGGAGCTCATGAGGGGACCATTCCGAAGGAGAACGGACCAGTGGCAATAACCGTGAAGAATCCCATCGTCGAGATGGACGGAGACGAGATGACCCGGATCATGTGGCAGATGATCAAGGAGAAACTGATCCTGCCCCATCTTGCGGTCGACCTTCGGTACTATGATCTCGGCATGAAGCACCGGGACGAGACCGACGACCGGGTCACGGTCGAGGCTGCCGAGGCCATCAAACTGCACGGCGTGGGGGTGAAATGCGCCACCATCACGCCGAACGCCGCGCGCGTCAAGGAGTACGGCCTCAAGAAGCAGTGGGCAAGCCCCAATGCCACCATCCGGTCGATCCTCGACGGAACGGTCTTCCGCAAGCCCATCATCGTCAAGAACGTCCCGCCGGCTGTCAGGAGCTGGAAGCGGCCGATCATCATCGGCCGGCACGCCTATGGTGACATCTACAAGAACAGCGAGCTTGCGGTGGGCGGCCCGGGCAGGGCCGAGATCGTTTTTACACCCGCGGGCGGGGGTGCGGCACGGACCGTCCTGGTCCATGAGTTCAAGGGGCCGGGCGTGGTCATGGGGATGCACAACACGGAACGGTCCATCCGGAGCTTCGCGCAGTCCTGCATCCAGTACGCCCTCGCCGAGAAGACGGACATCTGGTTCGGGGCCAAGGACACCATATCCAAGCAGTACCATGGCCTGTTCCGCGACATCTTCGCCGATGAGGCGGGGAAGGCAAAGGTCGGCCTCGACCAGGCGGGCATCCGGTACCGCTTCATGCTGATCGACGATGCCGTGGCGCAGGTGATCAAGTCCGAGGGCGGCATGCTCTGGGCCTGCATGAACTACGACGGCGACGTGATGTCCGACATGGTGGCGAGCGGGTTCGGCAGCCTGGGGCTCATGACGTCCGTGCTCGTGTCCCCCGACGGCAAGTACGAGTACGAGGCGGCCCACGGCACGGTCATGCGCCACTACTACGAGCATCTGAAGGGCAACCCCACGTCGACGAACTCCGTGGCGTCCATCTTTGCCTGGACCGGTGCGATCGCCCGTCGGGGCGA
>JAFNGD010000228.1:1027-2521 GCA_017885365.1 Nitrospirota bacterium | reverse complement strand
GCCCGCGCCCTTCGACCTCGACGAGGTTAACATCCTGGTAAGAAAGGCGCTGGAAGTGCGGCACCTGAGCCAGGAGGTGGACACGCTCCGGGCAGAGGTGCGGGAGAAATACGAGGGTGGTCTTGTCGGCGGCACGTCGGCCATGCAGGAGATCTACAAGACCATCGGCCGCGTGGCCGAGAGCGACGCCACCGTGCTCATCCACGGCGAGAGCGGCACCGGGAAGGAACTGGTCGCCCGGGCCATCCACTATCACAGTAAGCGCGCGGGCCGTCCTTTCGTGGCGGTGAACTCCGCTGCCATCCCTTCGGAGCTCCTCGAGAGCGAGCTCTTCGGGCATGAGAAGGGGTCCTTCACCGGCGCCGTTGCGCGCAAGCTGGGGAAATTCGAGGCCGCCGGCGGCGGCACGCTCTTCCTGGACGAGATCGGCGACATGAGCCTCTCGCTTCAGGGCAAGCTCCTCCGGGTGTTGCAGGAACGGGAGTTCGAGCGCGTGGGCGGGACCGAGCCCATCCGGACCGACGTTCGGGTGATCGCCGCGACCCATCACAATCTCGAGAAAATGGTGCGCGAGAATCGGTTCCGCGAGGACCTCTTCTATCGGTTGAATGTCATTCAGATCAATATCCCGCCGCTTCGGAAGCGGAAGGACGACATCATCCCGCTGGCCGAACACTTCCTACGGAAGTACCGCGAAGGGAAGGGCGTGACCGCGAAATCCTTCACCCCCGAGACGCTCAAGGCCCTGCGCGCCTATGACTGGCCGGGGAACGTGCGCGAGCTCGAGAACGCGGTCCAGCGCGCCGTGACGCTCGCCCAGGGCGACAAGATCTTCCCCGACGCGCTCCCGCCGCAGGTCTTCAGGCCGGCTCAGGGCGTGACCATCTCCTTCGAGAACTTCCTCGAGGAGAAGCTCGCGGACCTCGTGGAGCGGCTGGGCGGCCTCGATCAGGGCGATATCTATGACCTGGTGATGCAGCGAGTCGAGAGGCCGCTGATCACGCACGTGCTCCGGAAGACCGAGGGCAACCAGGTGCGAGCTGCGAGCCTCCTCGGCATCAACCGCAACACGCTCCGAAAGAAGATCAAGGACCTGGGCATCAAGGGACCGTTCAACGGGGAAGAGGAAAAGGATGAGGAGGAGTAGATTGCTGCGAGGAAAGTCGACTCAGGTCATTACGAGCCCGTTCCGGGAACATCCGGAGCGGGCTTTTGTCATCGCGGGGAGATTTCCCCCGTGAGAGAGCATGCCTGTTGTGCTCGCATCTGGCCGGGCCATGCCTGATAATCCTTCTCTCGGTGACGATAGAGAGATCGGTCCAAGGAAAAGGAGTACGGGGAATGCTCACCCGTACATCCCGCTGTCCTAGCGATCGTGATGTTCATGGTAACCGTCCATTAAAGTTCCACCGGGTTCAGTCCGGTATATATATAGAGGGTGAAGTCGTCCTGCACGCGGTCGTGGCGTAGGGCAAAATAGGGGGAGAGGTTCTC
>JAFNGD010000228.1:617-1000 GCA_017885365.1 Nitrospirota bacterium | reverse complement strand
CGTGACCAGCGCCTCTTTCAGGTCGTCTGCGACGCCCGGCACCCGCAGGTTGAAGACACCGCAGATGACGATGTAGTCAAAGTACCCTTCCAGCCGGTCCTCCGACATGTCCATCACCTGGAAGCTGCATTCCGGATATTTTTTCCGTGCGAGCTCGATGAAGTTCTCGTTGATGTCCACGCCCGTGTAGCGGACGTTGACCCCGCGGCGCTTCAGGAACCGGTAGAAATCGCCGGTGCCGCAGCCATAATCGAGAATGCTCGCGTTGTTCAGGTGAGGCGAGATCTCGGCCAGGGCGTGGTACCGTTTGAGCTGGCCTTGCGGCGTCCAGCGGAGCGCCTCGGGGCGGTCGCCGAACTGCTTCAGATGGAAATTGTAAAAGG
>JAFNGD010000228.1:0-591 GCA_017885365.1 Nitrospirota bacterium | reverse complement strand
AACGTTTTGCTTGACAAAAAAATGGCGTTATCTTATCATGCCCGCGTTTCAGATTATCTGCTAATTCAAAATTGAATATCGAAGCGAGGGAGTGGCCATGACTCCTGGATCCTACCTTCCGGGACATTTTCTTCCAGTCGCAATTTTTATCCTCGTCGGCCTTGCCGTCGGCGTCGGCATGCTGGTCTTCAGCAGGCTGGTCAGCCCCCGGAGACCCTACCGGGAAAAGCTGATGACCTATGAGTCCGGCATCACCCCCTTTTCGGACGCCCACCAGAAGTTCTCTATCCGTTACTATATCATCGCCATGCTGTTCCTTATTTTCGACATCGAAGCCGTGTTCCTGTATCCCTGGGCCGTTGCGTACAACGGGATCGGCCTGTACGGGCTCGTGGAGATGGTGATCTTCATCGTCATCCTCCTGGTCGGGTATGTGTACGCGTGGAAGAAGGGGGCTCTGGAATGGGAATAATCCAGAACGTTTTCGAAGAAGGGTACGTCACCACGAAGGTTGACGAGCTCCTGAACCTTGCCCGGTCGTGCTCCATCTGGCCCATGACCTTCGGCCTGGCCTGCTGCGCCATCGAGATG
>JAFNGD010000227.1 GCA_017885365.1 Nitrospirota bacterium | reverse complement strand
CCATCACCGAGGAGGCCAAGCGCTGCGGGATGTATTACATCTCGAGCCGCTGGCTCGGCGGCATGCTCACCAACTACGCCACCATCAAAAAGAGCATCGACCGTCTCAAAAAGATCGAAAAGATGAAAGAGGACGGCACCTACGACAAGCTCACGAAGAAGGAAGTCGCCCGTCTGGAGAAAGAGCGCACGAAGCTCGAGAAGATCCTCATCGGCATCAAGACCATGCCCGGGCTGCCGTCCCTCATGTTCGTCATCGATCCCCGCAACGAGCAGATCGCCGTACAGGAAGCGAACCGCCTCGGTATCCCCGTCGTGGCCGTGGTCGACACGAACTGCGACCCCGACAACATCGACTACGTCATTCCGGGCAATGACGACGCCATCAGGGCCATCCGCCTCATGTCCTCCAAGATCGCCGATGCCGTCATCGAGGGCAGGCAGGCGATCGCCAAGGAAGCAGGGGCCGCCATGGAGGCCGCCAAGTCAGCAGGCGCCGCAGATCTCGCTGAGGTACCGGCGGCAGCTGCGGACGTCATCGTGGACGAGGAATAAGCGCTCGATCGCGCCATGCTTCGCGGTGAACAGCTGCATTGTCCATCGACAGGCTCCGGACCCGGCGGCATGGTGCAGCAACGCAGGACCAAACAATAACGAGGAAGGGGATCTTAGATACCATGGCAGCAATATCCGCATCTGCAGTCAAGGACCTGCGCGAAAAGACCGGCGTAGGAATGATGGAAGCGAAGAAGGCCCTTGAGGAGGCCGGCGGCGACCTCGAGAAGGCGGTCGACATCCTCCGCAAGAAGGGGCTCTCCGCGGCGGCGAAGAAGGCCGCGCGCGTCGCCTCCGAAGGCATGATCGCCTCGGCACAGAAGGGTTCGGTCGGCGTACTGATCGAGGTAAACAGCGAGACCGACTTCGTGGCGAAGAACGAGGAGTTCCAGAAGTTCGCCAGGGGCCTGGCGCTTATCGCGGCAGAGAAGGCACCGGCCGATGTTGCGGCCCTCTCCCAGCTCACGCTCGATGGCGAGAATGTCGAGGCCAAGCGCAACGCCCTGGTCCAGAAGATCGGTGAGAACATCTCGATCCGGCGGTTCGAGCGGTTCCAGACGAACGACAGCCTGGCGATCTACCTCCATGGCACCAAGATCGGCGTGATGGTGGAGTACGCGGGCGGCGACGAACAGCTGGGCAAGGACATCGCCATGCACATCGCCGCGGCCAACCCGTCCTACCTTTCGCGCGATACGGTCGCTGCCGACGCGGTCGCCCGGGAGCGCGCGATCTGCGAGGCCCAGGCCAAGGAGACCGGCAAACCGGCGAACGTCATCAGCAAGATCGTGGACGGCAAGATGGAGAAGTTCTACGGCGACAACTGCCTCCTGGAGCAGATCTTCATCAAGGACCCGGACGGCAAGCAGAAGGTCAAGAACATCTTGAAAACCGCAACGGTGAAGCGATTCACCCGGCTCCAGCTCGGCGAGGGTATCGAGAAGAAGAAGGCCGATTTCGCCGAGGAAGTGGCCGCGCAGCTGAAGCAGTAGCGGCGACGTGAAGGGCTGGCCGCAGCCCGCAATGGTCCAGAACAACGCTCTTCGACTCCTCCCGCCCTCCGGCGGGACCACTGGCGCAGGTGACCGATGACGAGCTCTCCCTACAAGCGCATCCTCCTGAAGCTCTCCGGCGAGGCCCTCATGGGCTCGCAGGGATACGGCATCGACCTCACCGTCATCGACAAGATCGCCTCGGAGATCAAGGAGATCTACGAGCACGGCCTCCAGATCGCCATCGTCATCGGCGGCGGCAACATCTTCCGGGGCCTTTCGGCCGCGGCCAAGGGCATGGAGCGCGCCAGTGCAGACTACATGGGCATGCTGGCCACGGTGCTGAACGCCCTCGCCCTCCAGAACACCCTCGAGAACAAGGGAGTGGCAACGCGAGTACAGTCCGCCATCGAGATGCGGGAACTCGCCGAGACCTACATCCGGCGGCGCGCCGTGCGCCACCTTGAGAAGAACCGGGTGGTCATCTTCGCTGCGGGCACCGGCAACCCCTATTTCACCACCGACACGGCAGCGGCGCTCCGGGCTATGGAGATCGGCGCCGACGTCATCATGAAGGCCACGAAGGTGGACGGCGTCTACAGCGCGGACCCGGTGAAGGACCGTTCCGCCGTCAAGTATGACCGCCTCTCCTACCTCGACGTGCTCCAGAAGAACCTCAAGGTCATGGACGCGACGGCCATCTCCCTCTGCATGGACAACAGCCTTCCCATCATCGTCTTCAATCTCAACGTTCCCGGCAATATCAAGAAGATCGTGGCAGGCGAGCCGCTGGGGACGCTGGTCTCCGGGAGGTAATACTGCTATGGTGAACGAGCTCACTAAGAAGGCCGACGACAAGATGAACAAGGCCCATGAGACCCTGAAGCGGGAGTTTGCCGCCATCAGGACCGGCCGGGCGTCCCTCGGCATCCTCGACGGCATCATGGTGGATTACTACGGCACATCCACGCCGCTGAACCAGGTGGCGAACCTCGCCGTGCCGGACCCCAAGACGATAACCATCCAACCCTTTGAGCCCAAACTGCTGGGCGAGATCGAGAAGACCATCCAAAAATCGGACATCGGCCTCAATCCCGGCAACGACGGCAAGGTCATCCGGCTTTCCATCCCGCCCCTTACCGAGGAACGGCGGCATCAGATCGTGAAGCACGCGAAGAAGCTCGCCGAGGACACCCGCGTGGCCTGCCGGAACATCCGTCACGAGGCCATCAACGACCTGAAGAAAAAAGCGAAGGACAAGGATTCGCACGTGTCCGAGGACCAGGTCAAGAAGGTCCAGGACGAGATTCAGAAGCTCACGGACAGCCATATCAAGAAGCTCGACGAGCTGCTTGCCCACAAGGAAAAAGAGATCATGACCGTGTGACCTGGCAGAGGTAGAGATCATGCTGAAGAGGCCCTTTGCCAGGATCCTTTCGCTGTACCTCATCGTCGCACTGTTCGTACTCACCCTTCCGGCACAGGGATGGGCCATGATCGTTCCCGCAGGCCAGTCCGAAGCGCGGTCGGCAGACCTGGCGAAGGTCCAGGCAGCGCTCGAATCCTCAGTGGTCAGGCAGAGGCTCCTCGATTATGGCCTCACACCCGACGAGACGACAAAGCGTCTGGGAGCCCTCTCCGATGAGCAGGTACACCTGTTTGCCGCGCACATGGACGCGGTGCAGGCAGGCGGCGACGTGCTCGGCGATGTTATCGTCATCCTGTTGATCGTGGTCATCGTCATCGCTATCCTCGAGCTGACCGGTCACCATGTCATTATCAAATATTAAGATGTAGCCCGGCATCCCTGCATTCAGGAGGTGTTGTATGAAGCACATGCTCAAAGCGTTCTATGCGCGGCCTCTTGTCATGTACCTCGTCCTTGCGCTCATTGCCATCTCAACCGCAGCCGGACCCGCCGAGGCCATGCTTCTGCCGCTCTCCCCGCATGCTGCGCCGGCCGCAACGGCCTATGACCGCGCCGCTGACCTCGCAAACATCCAGAAGACCCTCGAATCCAAAGAGCTCAGGCAGAAGCTCCTGGACTACGGCCTTACGCCTGAAGAGACCGAGGCCCGCATCGCCAGCCTTTCCGACGAGCAGCTCCACCAGCTCGCGTCGAATCTGGACTCGGTCCAGGCCGGCGGCGACGCGTTGGGCTTCGTTCTGGGCCTCGTGATCATCGCGCTCCTGGTGGTGCTGATCATCTACCTCCTCGAAGGCCGGCTCGAGATCAAGAGAAGATGATCCCTGACAGGAAGAACACAAAGGCCGTGAGCAGCATATTGTCTGCTCACGGCCTTTTTTTGCTCAGTGTGATCGTCCTTGCGGCGGGGTGCGGGGAGAAAAGCTTTGAAGCAATCAGGCCCGGCATCGAGGCACGGGGGCATTATATAGAAGGCGTTCCCTTCGTGAAGCAGACCGAATATGACTGCGGCCCGGCGGCCCTCGCCGGTGTCCTTGCGTTCCACGGCAGGCCGACCGATCTGGAGACGATAACCGCAGGCATCTATCTGCCCAGGCTCCGGGGGACTCTGCCCATGGACCTCGAGCGCTTCGCGAAGGATTCCGGGCTCACGACAGCATCGTCGGCCGGGACCGTGGACACCCTGAAGGCCGTCATCCGGAACAATATTCCGGTCATCTGCCTCCTGGACCTCGGCTTCGGACCGTACCGGCAGCCGCATTATGTGACGATCATCGGATTCGATGATGGGAACGGACTATTCATCATGCACGATGGCATTACCCCGGACAAGACCATGTCCTATGAGGCCTTTGAGAAAAAATGGGCGCGGGCAGGCCGATGGATGATCGTGATCAAACCCTGAGGGCAGGGAGATTATAGCTGTCTCGATCATGCCAGCCTTTACGACCAAAAGGAAGTGACCAGGAACATGTCCCAGCGCATCGTACCGTATGCTGTTCTCCTGCTCGCACTGCTGTTCTCCGGCTGCTCTCTCCCGCAGATCATCGTGCTGCATGACCCGCTCTCGGCCGAGGAACACGTCAAGCTCGGCGGCATTTACGATTCCCAGGGAAAGACCGGGCTCGCGCGTGAACAGTACCGCTTCGCGGTGCGACAGGACCCGAAGAACGGCCGGGCGTGGTCGCTGTTGGGCGACATCGCTTACCGGGAGAAAGACTATCCCGAAGCGGAGAAGGCATACGGGAAGGCACGGGACCTTGATCCGACGAACGGTGACCTCCTGAACAACCTTGCATGGGTCTATGTCCAACAGGATACGAGGCTCGGGAAGGCGCAGGAACTGGTGCGGGCGGCCCTTGTGCGCACCCCGGCCCACCGGCCCTACTACCTCGACACCCTCGGGGTCATTCTCCTCAAAGAAGGGAAGATCCCTGATGCGATCGCCGCCCTCAAGGAGTCATCGGTGACCATCCCCCAGGACCAGCCGGAATTCCTTGTGGAGGCGTACCGGCACCTCGCCGATGCGTACACAGCCGCGGGAGACGAAGCAGCAGCGAACGCAGCCCTTCAGCGCGCCGCGGAATTA
>JAFNGD010000226.1 GCA_017885365.1 Nitrospirota bacterium | reverse complement strand
TGTGCACGTCGGGATACTCCCGCTCGCCCCAGTCAACGGAGGTGAGCGTGTCAAAGGCCTCGTCGACCATCTCGAGCCGGTAATACAACTTTCCCAGGAAGAACTTGAGACCCGTGTCCTGTGGTTTCCACGTCACCGCCTGCTTGTAGATCTCAATGGCGCTCCCCGGTTCCCCCTGTTTGAGGTAGAGGTCCTCGAGGCGGTGCAGCAGCAGGACCGACGACGTCAGCTTGTAGGCCTTCTCCCACAGTTCACCCGCATCCCTCGGCTTTCCTTCTTCGAGCATGACCTCGCCGAGCCCAAGGTACGCGGGGACGAAATCCTTGTCCAGCTTGATCACGCCGCGGAAGACCTTCTTTGCGCGCTCCAGATCGCCAGCCTCCAGATGCGAGCGACCCAGTTCGTACTTATACCCGATCAGCTTCCGGTGCTCGACATCAAGTTCCTGCGCGCCGAGGGGGTTCGCGAGGAGACGGCCCTGCGTTTCGTTCAGCTCATCCCACTGATTCAGCCGGTGGTACAGGTCTCGGAGCCTGATGAGCGCCGTGATGTTCGAATGGTCCTTATCGAGGATCTCTCGGTACATCTTGATGGCCTCATCGAAGCGCTTCAACTCCTCGTAATCGGCCGCCAGGGAGAACATCACTTCCTGGTTGTGCCGGTCGAGGTTCCACGCCTTGATATGGAGCCGCACGGCCTCCTGCACGTTCTTCTCGCGCAGCTGCGTGATCCCCATGCGGAGGAGCGTGTCCACATGGTTCGGATCCAGGTTCAGGACCCGCTGAAAGAACAGGAGCGCTTCGGGGTTCCGTTTGGCCAGGAGCGCGTTCAGACCTTTGGTGTAGAGCTCCTGGACCTTAGCGCGTTTCTTCTGTTCCCGCTGGACCCGGAGGCCGCGCAGGAACCGTCGGACGTCCCGCATGAGATAGAGCAAAAAGATGAGGCTCGCTCCGGTCAGGAGCGAGATGAGGAAGAAGGACGATTTGGAGAGTTCCGTGGCCTTGGACGGCGTAAGGTTGATCGTGACCGTTCCCTGGTTGAACTCAACGATCAGCAGAACGAACACCGCCGTCAGGATCACCAGTACCGTAATGACGTATCGCATTACTTGCCTCTTCCTCTCAGGTCAGTACCACAACCGATTGTTCCTGGCTTTCAGAATGTTGAGAGCATGGCTGCTCTTACTAATAATGATAGGTTTTGCCCTTGATGATCGTGAAGGCCCGGTAGAGCTGTTCGAGCAGCACCAGCCGGGCCATCTCATGGGTCAGCGTCCAGCGGGACAGGGCAAGCACCGTGTCCGCCTTCCCAATCACCGACTCGTCGAGCCCCATGGCGCCGCCGAGCACGAAGGACATTTCCCGGATGCCCTTCTCCAGCGCCTTGTCCATGAATGCCGCGAACTCGTGGGAGGTGAATTCCCTACCCCGTTCGTCCAGGGCCACAACATAGGCGCCCGGCGCCAACGCCTTCCCGATCTTTGCCGCCTCGAGTTTGCGGACGCGGGGAGCGTCCCTGAGGTCTTCGACCTTCTCTTCCCGGAGCACTTTCAGCTCCGCCGGGGCGTAGGGTTTCAGGTACCGCAGGTACTTCTCGATCCCGTCCTGGATGAATCGCTCCCTCGTCCTGCCCATGCAGATGATGCTGAGCTTCACGAGGCTGCGCCATGCAGAACAGGCGCTTTCAGACGGAAGGGAACGCGGGGTGCGTCTCCCCAGAGCCGCTCGAGGCTGTAATAGGAGCGGGCCGGCTCTTCGAATATGTGCACGACCACGTCGCCATAGTCCATGAGCAGCCAGGTTGCCTCTGCACCGCCCTCAATATGGGACGGCCGGATACCTTTGCTCGCAAGTGCGTGTTCGATACCGTCGGCTATGGCCCCCACCTGGGTCGTGCTGCTTGCCGAACAGATCACAAAGTAATCTGCAATGCTCGTCAGTCCCTTGAGGTCCAGGACCAGAAGGTCGTAGGCTTTTTTCCCGTCCGCTGCTTCCGCCGCAAGCAGTGCGGTCTCCAATGCGCTAAACATATAATTTGTTTTCAATTATATAGTGTTCGACTGCTTCAGGCAAGTGGTATTTGATGCTGCGTCCCGTGCGGAGCCGCGTCCGGATGTCCGTTGAAGAGATGTCGTAGAAGGGTACGCTCTCGAGGTGAACGCGCATGTTCCCGGTCCTGATCAGCACCTCTTCCCTCTCCCGTCCGTCGAGTGTTGCGAGATCGTGCTCCGGTGCGTTCAGGAACTCAAGCTTCGCGATGTCCCGGAACCGGTAGCCTTCCCGGGACAGGACCACGAACGCACAAAGTTCCATCAGCCGCTTCCACTCCTTCCACGTCCCGATCTCCAGGAACGAATCGAGGCCGGTGATGAAGTAGAGCTCCGCCCCGACGTGCGCCTGGCGCAGCGCTTCGATCGTATCGATAGTATAGGACCTGCCGCCGCGGCGGATCTCCACATCGGACACCGTGAAGTGAGGGTTTCCCGTGATGGCGAGCCGGACCATTTCCTGCCGCTGGACAGCCGATGGCATGTCCTCCTCGCTCTTGTGGGGAGGGAGAAAGGAAGGGATGAACATGACCTTGTCGAGTTTCAGCCGGTCGCGGACCTCCTCGGCCGCGGCCAGATGGCCAAGATGGATGGGATTGAACGTCCCGCCGAGAATGCCCAGTCGCTGCGACAATGAACCTCCTTGAATCCAGGAGCGAGCGCATNNGTTAGCGAGCGATTAGAATAAATGAAAATACCTTGAGGATCGAAGATTCCCTGCAGCTTGCTGCAGGGAGCTTCAATGCATCTTACCGCAGAGAGCGCGGAGAACGCAGAGGAAATACCTTACCACGAATTACACGAATAGTACGAAGACACGATTAAAAGCTGGACCTGATGATCGAAACGAAGAACATTCGTGCACTTTGTGTTGAAACTTCTGAAAGGAGTCGTTGTTTCCTGACTCCTGACTCCTGACTCCTGACTCCTACTTTCTGATCTGCCCGCTTCCGAGCACGATGAACTTGGTGGAGGTGAGCTCTTCAAGGCCCATGGGGCCGCGCGCGTGAATGCGGGTGGTCGAGATGCCGATCTCGGCGCCCAGGCCGAACTCGAACCCGTCGTTCAGCCTCGTCGAGGCGTTCACGAACACGGCCGAGGCGTCCACTTCCCGCACGAATCGCCGCGACCGCTGGTAGTCGCTGGTCACAATAGCCTCGGAGTGCTGGGAACCGTGGGCAGCGATGTGGTCCATGGCTTCCTCCATGCTGTCCACCACCTTCACGTTCAGGATGAGATCGTTGTACTCTGTGTCCCAGTCCTTGTCCATCGCGGCCTTCACACCGTGCATGACCTCCTGCGTCCGGGCGCATCCGCGGATCTCTACCTTCGCTTCCGCGAAGCGCTTCAGAACCTTGGGCAGGAAGGTCCGGGACAGGTCCTGGTGCACGAGCATGGTCTCCATGGCGTTGCAGGTGCCCGGACGCTGGACCTTGGCGTTGAAACAGATATCCGACGCCATGGCGAGGTCCGCGTTGCTGTCCACGTAGATATGGCACACACCCTTGTCATGCTTGATCACGGGAATGGTGGAGTTTTCCGACACCATCTTGATGAGCCCTTCGCCGCCCCGGGGAATGATGAGGTCGATGAACTGGTTCGTCTTGAGCATCTCCATGACGCAGGCCCGGTCGGGGTTCTCAATGAACGTGACCGCGCCATCCGGGATGCCTGCTTCGATGCCGGTCTTCGTGAGGATCTCCACAATGGCCATGTTGGAGTGGACAGCTTCGGAACCGCCGCGCAGGATGACGCCGTTGCCGGACTTGAGGCAGAGCGCCGCCGAATCGGCCGTCACGTTCGGGCGGGACTCATAGATGATGCCGATGAGCCCGATGGGTACGCGCATCCTGCCTACCTCCATGCCGTTGGGCCGACGCCACATCTTCACGATCTCGCCAACGGGATCGGGCAGCGCAGCCACCTCACGAAGCCCCTCTGCCATGGCCTTGATACGGTCCGGGTTCAGGGTCAGACGGTCGATCATGGCCTTGGACAGGCCCTTTTTTTCGGCCTCGATGAGGTCCTTCCGGTTCTCGGAGATGAGCTTCGCGGCCTCGTGCTCCAACCCTGCGGCCATCTTGAACAGGGCGTTGTTCTTGATCTCCGTCGATATCGTCGCCAGCGCGCGCGATGCGGCCTTGGCCTTCCGCGCCTTCTCTGTCACATACTGTTTAATGTCCATGAGGACCTCCAACAGATCATTTAACCACAGATGAAAACAGATGGTATCTGAACACAATTTAAGCACGGATGAACACGGCGAAAACGACCGTGGAATCAAACTCGCTGCAATGTTCCTCGGTTAGAACATGCCCATTCGACCTTCATTCCGCACTCCGATATCCGCAATCCGCAATTTACAGTATCACCAAATCGTCCCGGTGGATGACCTCGTCGTAGTCCTTATGCCCCAGGACGGACGCGATCTGCGATGTCTTGAGCCCCTTGATCAGTTCAAGGTCCGCCGCGGAATACTTCGTCAGCCCGCGAGCGAAGACGTTCCCCCTTCTGTCGGAGCAGTTCACGCAGTCGCCTGCCTTGAAGCTCCCCTCGCCCTGCACGTTGCCGCCGGGCAGGAGGCTTTTTCCCTTGTTGCCCAGCGCGTCCCGGCCTCCG
>JAFNGD010000225.1 GCA_017885365.1 Nitrospirota bacterium | reverse complement strand
CGGAGCGCGCTGAATTCGCCGCGGAGAACGCGAAGGCAGGAGGCACGCTCCTGGTCGGCAGGAAGACCTATGAGCTCATGGCAGGCTACTGGCCGACACCGTTAGCGATCAAGAACGATCCCGTCATGGCAGAACGCATGAACGCTTTGCCGAAGGTCGTGTTCTCGCGAACGCTGGACACAGCCTCCTGGAGCAATACGCAGCTGGTTAAGGGCGATCCGGTGGCTGCCGTGCGGAACATGAAGCAGCAGCCCGGAACGGACATGGCCATCCTGGGAAGCGGCAGCATTGTCGCGCAGCTGGCGCCCCATAGTCTGATCGACGAATACCATGTCATGGTGAATCCCGTGGTGCTCGGCAAGGGGAGGACGATGTTCGACGGCATCGAGGAGAAGCTGGCNNCTCAGGCTGCTCAGTACCCGGACCTTCAAGAACGGGAACATCCTGCTGTGCTATGGGCAGGCGAAGTGACGGGCCGGAGGGAGCGATCTCTCGGGCCTTTATTCTGCTTTCCCGCTTTTCGACCCCCTCGCGGCTGGTTCGGGCCAGCATATTGCGTATTGTTATTTCCGACCGCGTGATTTATATTACTTCCATCGTTCCGGACGGTCCTTATGATCCGTCCTGCTCACGGAGACGACCATGAATGCCTGCGCCAAATGCGGACGCGAAATGGAACAACAGGAGTTCAAGCACTGCGGGCCAGTGGAGTTCTGCCCTCAGTGCGACACGATCAGGTACGTGCGCTCCAAGATCTACCTGAACGGGAAAGAGATGGAGTACTGCGTCGAGGTGAACACCAGGACCAAAAAGTCCCGGATCCTCTCGAGCGAGGAAGAGAAGAGGGTGGGCCGAAAATAGCACGGCTCGGCTTCTGCGCCGGGCCCCGGCAGATCCCGTAGCATCCTGCTGATCACCCGCTCCGACCTGCTCAATCCTGCCCCGCAGACCCCTGTCTGAACATTCCCTCTTGTCGTTTTCCTCAAAATGCAGTATCGTGCCTTCCGGGACAGGTTCGAGCCTGTCCCTTCAATTACCATGGACCCATCCCGACTGCGCCGCATCCATACCTCTATAAGGAAGCATCTCACGAGCCCGCAGGACCGCTATATCGTCGTGTCCATCGAGGAGCAGGCGCTCTTTGTCTGCACGAACGACGCCATCATGGAGCCATACGACTGCTCCACCTCCCGCTTCGGGAACGGCAACCGCGAGAACTCGCTCAAGACCCCGCTCGGCGTTCACCGGCTCTGCGAGAAGTACGGCGCCGGTGCGCCTGCCGGCCGCGTGTTCCGGGACCGCGAGGACTCGGGAGAGGACTGGGACCACAAGCAGAACGGCGACAACCTCATCCTCACCCGCATCCTGCGGCTTGAAGGCCTCGAGGAGGGGATCAATAAGGGGCCGGCCGTGGATTCCTATGAGCGCTACATCTACATCCACGGCACCGGCCGCGAGGACCTGATCGGTACTCCCCTGTCGCATGGGTGTGTGTGCCTGCGCAATAACGATGTCATCCGGCTGTTCGACGCAGTCAAGGAAGGCACGCTCGTCTACATCGATCCTCCTGCTCTTGTCGTCAACGAACACCAATGCCGCAGCATCCACTTCACCGGCATCTTCGGCAGCGGCATGAGCGCGCTGGCGCAGTACCTGCGCTTCCAGGGGATTACGGTCTCTGGGTCCGACCGGTTCCACACCAGCGAGGACACGGCAGCCATCAGGCGGTCGCTCGAAGGCCTCGGCTGCTCCATCGCTCCCCAGGACGGATCGGGCGTGACTGCTGACATTGACATCGTCTGCGTCTCGACTGCCATCGAGGACACGAACCCTGACATTGCTGCAGCGAACGGCCGGGGCATCCCGATTGTTCACCGCTCCGATCTTCTTGCCGCGATCATCGACACAAAGAAGACCATCGCTGTGGCAGGCACCAGCGGCAAGTCCACGGTGACCGCAATGATATTCGAGTTCCTGACCGCCTGCGAAAAGTCGCCATCCCTCATCAGCGGTGCGGGCCTGCGCAGGCTCGAGAAGCAGGGGATGATCGGCAATGCCTGGAGCGGCAGCTCTGACCTCCTAGTGGTGGAGGCGGACGAGAGCGACGGCACGATCGTGAAATACCGGCCCGAGATGTCGGTCATCCTGAACGTTTCGAAGGACCACAAGAGCGCTGACGAGATAACGGCAATGTTCGCAACGCTCGCGTCGCAGTCCGGACGGACGGTCTCGAATGCCGACGACCCGGTCCTGCTTTCACTGCCTGCGAACATCCGCTTCGGCAGGAACGGTTCGGCCTCGTGGCGGCCGGACCAGGAAGAGCTCCTTCCGACATCGGTGAAGCTCGTTCGCAACGGTATTGAATATCATCTCCCGCTCCCGGGCGATCATAACCTCGAGAACCTGGCTGCGGCGCTCTGCGTGTGCGAGGAGCTCGGATGCGACAACACGGTCCTTGCCGAAGCGGTGAAGAACTATGAGGGCGTGGCCCGGCGCTTTTCCGTGACCAGGACAAAGCAGAACGTGCATGTGGTCGACGATTTTGCGCATAATCCGGCAAAGATAGCGGCCGTTGTTCGCGCAGCGCGGGGCCTTTCCGGCCGCATTATCGCTATTTATCAGCCGCATGGGTTCGGGCCGACACGGTTCTTGAAGGACGAATACATCGCGACCTTCCGAACAACCTTCCGGCAGCAGGACTCGCTCTATCTCCTGCCGATNNGGGGGCACTGCACAAAAGAATATTTCCTCGGAAGAGATCATCAACGGCCTCGGTCCCGTGGCATTCACGGCACAAGCGGTCAAGGACCGCGATGAGTTGTTGACCAGAGTACAAGGAGATGCAAGATCAGGGGACTGCGTCCTGCTCATGGGAGCACGGGACCCGTCGCTGCCTGCGTTAGGAAAGAAGATAGTGGGATTTTTTGGCGGGGAAGCGGAAATGTCGTAAAATAGCCTCGAATTTCGCAGAACACATCAGCGGCCGAAGAGCGTAACGCTCTCCGGCCCGTTCCGTTTTTCAGTAAGGAAATCCGACGATTATAAGGTTCAAGATAAATTCCGCCAGGCTTCATCCGTTCGTATCAGCGTTCCTTCGCATCCGCCATTCAGCGTGTCCAAATCATCCGCCCTTCGACAGAAATTGTTTTTTTTATCCACTTTCCGTCGTCCATTCCTTCTGTAAGGGGACGATTATGTACGACGATGGATGTATTTTTCTCCTTCCTTGGTTTCTCTTGCTATAATTTAAGTACCAATACATACTTCGTAGCCCCACGGGCCTTATATCTCTATTTTTCGCATCCGCGCGGAACAGGGCATGTCACGACAGGTTCAGCGGCAGCGCGGACGTTCCGGCAGCAGGACGACCGGAAGGGAGGAGGGGGCGATGAAGATCACATGGAAGATCGCAACGAAGGTCATCGAGCGGATTATCATGATCCTGATTTTGCTGGCAGCAGGCTTCGCGCTTGGTTTCCCGATCGGACAGCAGAACGGTTTTGCCACAGGGAGCGAGTGGGCAATCGTGCAGGCGGACATCGCAGCGCGGGAGGCCGGGGTATTCATGCCGATCTCCTTCGAGGAGGGGCAGATACACGTTGTCGTCAAGCAGCCCACGGGTATCTATAAACGGGCGCAGCAAGCCGCGCTCCAGAGCGACCGGCTGCTGGTCGCAACGGCGAAAAAGGCAGCTGTCCCGATCGGCCTTGAGGATTGAATCCAAGAGCGAACTTAGTGTCCCCAGCTTGCTGCCGGATGAGCGAGCGATGAATACGATGAAGCGACCTTGAGGATCGAAGATTCCCTGTAGCCGGCTGCAGGGAGTGTCAATCGGGAGCTCTTCGCAGGTCCTTACGGCAATACTGATTCCACTGAACAAAGCCCATTATCGCGAGGCGCGTACGCCTGCGCACATCCCTATCCTAGAACGATGTTTCCTGCGTTGCGTTATTTCCCGGTACAGGAGTCATGCAATTTCAGAAACAACGGACCCTATCTGTCCCTGCAGATGTATGTTGCCGGCGGGCACGATGCTTGAGAATACTTCCTCGGAAGATATCATCCATGGCCTTGCTCCTGTGGTGTTCAATGCGCAAGCGGTGAGCAATCACGATAAGCTATTGATCAGATGAAAAGCCGATGCGAGATCAGGAGACTGCATTCCTCTCAGGGATGCGCGTGATCCGTCGCTGCCGGCGTTCGTAAGGAAATTGTGCGGTTGCTTGGCGGGAAAAGAGAAACGTCAGAGAACATCGCGGTCGCCCAGGAGGAACGGGAACTGACCCGCGTCAGCCTGCTTCAGCTCTGTCCTGTTCGGGGGTCTGCCCGGCATCGCGGCGCGCCGATGTTTGCCAGGGCCGCAGCATTTTCATAGTTTCGTGACGGGGCCTTCTGCCCCCTGGAGCCGGTATCGTGACGATCTTCTTCCTCAAATCGGTCCTGTCCCTTCTGCTGCTGCTGCCGGCGGTCTATGGCATGTATGCCATGTACGCCGTCTTCGGCCAGACCCCGGATGCTGACCGAGCAACAACGCACAAACGTCGCCACCGCGTTGCCGGGTATGTCTTCGTCGTCCTCTTTCTGGCCGTAACCTACCTCTGTGTTGCTTTCGCGATGGCTGCCAGGACCGAGCCTTCCCCCCGGACGGCGCTCCATATCCTGCTTGCGCTCGCCATCGCAGCGCTGCTCATGGTCAAGGTGCTGTTCCTGCGCCTGTTCCGGCAGTTCTACGAGCAAGCGAAGATCATCGGCACCGCGATCGGCATCCTGAGCTTTATGCTCGTCGGAATATCGGCCGGGTACTACCTCGCCGTGAGCCGCTTCGGGCAGGACCGGACCGTGGACCGGAGCGCCGCTTATGCGCTTCGCGGTCCGTTCCTCGCGGTGACGCAGATCGGCGGCCTCGAAAGCGGAACGATCAGGACCGACCGCCGGAGCATCGAGCGCGGCCGGGTGCTGTTCGTGTCCCGCTGCGCGGCCTGTCATGACCCGAACAGCGCGCGGACGGTCGTGGGCCCGGGACTGCAGGGCCTGCTCAAGAAGCCGAAGTTCCCGGTGAGCGGCCACCCGGCAACGGCCGAGAGCATTCGGTTCCAGCTCAAGCAGCCCCTGGGGCGGATGCCGTCCTTTGCCTACCTGTCCTACGATGACGTGGAGGACCTCATCGCCTATCTCAATACCCTGTGACGGCATAGCGGATAGTGCCTCTTTCCGCATGACAAGGGCCTGACCACAACGATAGGACCCGTGCAGGGAGGTTCCGGGATCAGGCTCGAACTGTTGCGTTGTGCCTTCAGACAAGGAGAACGTTCAGATGCCATCAGCGTCCGTCATCCTGCGCTGTTCATCCTGCGGCACGCTGAACCGCGTCCCTGGGGAAAAGCTCGCGAGCCGACCTCTCTGCGCCAAATGCAAGGCCGCCCTGCACTACCCTGTCACACCGATCAACGTAACTGCCGCCGCCTTCGACAGGGAAATGAACGACTGGCAGGAACTCCTGCTCTTGGAATTCTGGAGCCCGACATGCGGCTATTGCCGGATGGTGGAGCCGGTGGTGCGCGACCTTGCCCGCTGGAAGGCGGGCAGGCTCAAAGTCCTCATGGCGAACATCCAGCAAGAGCTTCCCCTTGCACAGCGGTTCGAAGCAATGGCCACACCCACCTTCATCCTTTTCCGGAAGGGCAGGCAGCTTGCCCGGATCGACGGTGCGCCGAAGGAAAAGGTCGATATGGTCCTCTGGGTGGAACAGTTCCTTTGAGTGCAGGCCGCGATGGATGGATCGTCATCGGGTGTTGAAAAAGCATTCAGCGTGGTTCGACCCGTCGTGGGGTGGATAGGGTTCGGATCAGGCTTCCCGATCTTCGTCAATTCGTATGATCTGAACCCTGCTGCTCTTTTGCGTTCACGCGGCATCAATCCATCAGTCCGACGTCCTAGACGGCGTTCCCCAGCCGGTACCGGACCGCTCAACGACCTCCACGTTCGCAATGCCATTCGCCGAGAATTCCTCGATATACCGCTGCCGGATAGGCCCTTCCAGATACTGGCGGTCAGTGTCGCTCATTGCGTTGAGTCGGTCGAGCCCACCGGTCATCTGCGCCGCGTCCCGCACGGAGAGTCGGGAGATCAGCTCGTCCCAGAAGAGGTGGTCTCCGAACTCATCGATCAGCGTATGGGCCAGAGTGTTTTCTTCAAATTCAGCAGTCGGGATATATTTCTTCGTGATCGCGTCATGGCTGAACAGCCGTTCGAGACCTTCGCCCTGTGCGAAGGCAAAGAGCTTCTGGATTAGCGCACGATGACGTTCGGTGCGAGTGTCCTCCTCCCGCCGATGTCCGGACATGACCACGTCGGCAATGTGCAGGATATCCAGCAGGTCACGGTATTCTCGGGTGGAGAGCTCGATCTTCATGGTTGTTTCCTTTCGCTGTGCTGAGGCATCATGAATTTTTTCCTTTTTATTTAAACATATCATAATCCTCTGCCAAGATCACCGCACAGTTTATCTGTCTTCTCCCAATGATAACGTACTAAACGACATGATTGCCGTGCTCAATGCGGTCGCATGCAATGACAAGAAGAGAGAACTGTATTGGTATGCATAGGAGCTTTTTCCTGCCGCAATAATGAGCATACGTACATTGTAAAGATAGCTAAGTATGCCCATCATGCCCCATGAGTTTCGTCACAGGGGATCGATGACCAGCACGCCACGCTCGAATCGTCATTTTTGTCGGAAAGGTGTGCTTTAATATGGAAGGCAAGGCATCGCGCGTCCGCACAATGACCAACGTGGCATCTTTTCTCGGTCGCTCGTACCGTAGCCTAGACAACAGGCCGATCCGGTCGATGACATCGAAGAGACCTTGAAGCGGATCAATGCGAACAGCGGCAAGATGCTGATGCCGAAGACCGGCATCGGCAAATACTGGTTCATAGGTCCTTCCCCTCGGCAGGGGTGATGTTGCCAGTAAGAGGAAGGGTGAAGGTGAACGTGCTGCCTGAGCCCTGGGTGCTGGTTGCCCAGATCTCGCCTCCGAGATGCTCCACAATCTGGCGGGCGATAGCAAGGCCGAGGCCGGTGCCCGCGGTCTCGTCCGTCATGGAGTGACTTGAGCGGTGGAACTTGTCGAAGATGAGTGTGATGTCCTCGGGCGGGATGCCGATGCCCGTGTCGGAGACCGCAACCACAAGGCGCGGAAGAGGCGTCTGCTCCTGATGAGCCTTGATGGTTATGGACCCGCCGGAAGGCGTGAATTTGATGGCATTGGACAGCAGGTTTGTGACGAGCTGGACCAACCTGTCCATGTCACCGAGGATTGCGGGCAGCGTATCTCCGAGCGAGGTCGTGAGATGGAGCCCCTTGTGCTGCGCCAGCGGGAGGACCGCTTCCATGGAGAGCGGAATGACCTCGTTCAGGGAAACCTGCTGGGTGTGCCACTGCACGGTGCCTGCTTCGATGCGCGAAAGGTCCAGCAGGTCGTTGATNNAGCCTGCTCAGGCGGTCGCTTTCGTCGTTGATGACTCTGAGGAGCTTGAGCTTCTTTTCATCCTGCAGTGCGGGCTTCATCAGGATCAGTTCGGCATTTGCCTTGATGGAGGTGAGCGGCGTGCGCAGCTCGTGCGACACGGTTGTCACTAAGTTTGACTTTAGCTTGTCCAGGGTCTCCAGTTTTCTGTTCGCCTCCCGCAGTTCCTCTGAGGATTCCCTGATAATCTCAAGATAGTTTTCAAGACTCGCAGCCATCTCATTGAATGACCTTCCTAATTCTTCAAATTCGTCGTTGGTCCTTATCGTTACCCGACTTTCAAACTTTTTCTCCCCAAACTTCCGGGTTGCCTCACGGAGAAGTTCGATGGGGACCAGGCTCCTCCTGATCTGGATGAGACTGAGGAACACCGCAATCAAGAACGTCAGGAGAACTAACGACAGGAAGATATTTTTGAAATTGCCAATCGGGGCAAGAATAACGGTTTTTGTTTCGCTCTGCACCACGATCCAGTTCGCATGAAACTGGGGGACCATGAATAAGTTCCAATAACTTGCGAGGAAGGACTCGTTCCCGTATGTCCAGGTAAATCTCCCGATAGAAGGGTCCCGCTGCATCGCGTTCTTTATTTCCTGCAAAGGGATGTATTCGGGAAACGAGGAAAACAGCACGTTATTGGATTGATCGAGCACGAAGAGTCTTGTCAGCGGAGATATAAAACCTTCGCCACCCCACAAATACTCAGGATGAATTTCACCGCAGATAAGATCCCGGGACGCGTGCAGAGAGGAGCGGGTTTTCACCATATAGATACTGGCACGCTTTTCAGTGACTAGACGGGTGAGGACAAGCGTCTTGCCTGAATGAACATGGTCTTGTTCACTCTTTGTTAATTGAGGGATGACCGGCATCCTCCCTAAAAGAATTCTTGTTCGGCCATTGCCGGTCGTCAACACGATACCATTGAATCTGACGCTGAGTCTCTCCTGGAGCACGGGAACCGAAAGGACCGTCAGGTCTTTATTCCCTTTTTCGAGAATTGCGTCTATCACGCCGAGATCGGTTTCCAGAAATTGCAGACGCTCGAACGTCGCCATGCTGGAGGCCTTGCTTGCCTGGTGAAGGCCTTCATTGGCTTGCGCGTAAAGGTTTTTCGTTACCTGGCTAAAGGAGAAATAGGCGAGAACACTCAGGGGGATAAGTGCGCAGAGAATAAACAGCAAAAAGATGCGTCGTGCCACATTGCTGCGGAAAAAAGCACCTTTCCCCATGAAGGAGTTCAGCGGATTCATCGGTTCTTCCCCTCTGAATAGGGCATGCTAGAATGCAGATGCCAGGCCAATGTATCCCCCGTCGTTTGCGCGGATGATATCATCCTGGCTTGCCTTGGCAGTGAGCGGGGGAACACTGTCACGATCTTTACCCATACTGAAAAGATCGTAGTCCGTGTTGATAGGCACCACGAACTTATCCTTTCTAAAATCCCCCTTTCCCTTTGCTGTTTGGATATTGAGATATTGGTAAGAGCTACCCCAGGGATCGAGAAGGGTTGCATAGTTAACATCAGCGAGAGACTCAGGATACATGCTATTGTCTGTATGATACGCGTCGATTACTTGAGAAATTATTTTGATCTCGGCAATGGCACGTACGATCCTAGCTTTTTCTATATATTCTGTGTACATGGGGATTGATAACGAGGTGAGTATGGCCACTATCGCGAGTGCTACCATGAGTTCAAGAAGCGTGAACCCTATGGATCCGGTGAGTTTACTTCCCCGGAGACCGGCGCAAACCCCGTCCCCGTGAATATTTTTCCTGCTCATTGAGCCCCTCACCCTCTCAACGATCATCACTCAACCTTGAAATAGCCAATTCTGTGTGCAATCTGGCTTTCTTTCTCCTGTATGTCATTCATGCGTTCAATGAT
>JAFNGD010000224.1:2769-14153 GCA_017885365.1 Nitrospirota bacterium | reverse complement strand
GAGGGACCTGCTCGCAAAGACAGCATAAATACTTGTTCCGTTACCTGCTGATGCCGCGACAATCCCCCTTTTCTCTTCTTGCCCTTTCCCCTTGCCTGTAGTAAAGTTTTCAGGTAGTTCACCATCCGCGATCGAGGAGCAAAAGGCCGCAGCTGTTCCCCTGACAGGCATCTTTGCCCGCAGCGCCCCGACCTCCGACGATCATCCGTAAAGGCTTCCGGATAAGCGATGCGGGGGATGCATAGATTTGGGAAAATCCGGTTTTCCAGGCCTGACCCGGGTCTTTCGTCTTTTGAAACAGCCGGGAAGGACTTCGCTCCGAAGATAGGCGGATAACTCTCAGAAGACGGCATCAGAGAAGATTGCCAAAAGGCAACAGGCCGGCAAGACCTGATACTCAGGGATCCCCAAGAGCCATGAACAAACAACGGAAGAACATCCTGCTGGCATACCTCGTTTTCTTATGCGTGCTCGTGCTTTTCTTCTTCATTATTGTGAGCTATGCTATCCATGAAAAGCACATCGCAGGCTATGGGGACATCTTTCACAGCGTGACCGATACGGAAGAGGCGGTCTGGATCAGGCTGGCGATCGTTGCCCTGGCCAACCTCTTTGTGTTCAGTTCCATCATCTTTGCCGGGCTGCTGCTGATTCTCAGGAAGATGGACGGTCCCTGAGGGGCCGCAGCGGAATCCTGCTCAGTTCCTCAGGAGGCCTTTTCATGAACAAATCGTCCCGCATGGTTCCTTTCATTGCCGGCCTGGTGCTGGGCGTCCTGGGCGCGATCTACCTGCCCGACTACGTGCAGCCCAACCTCCCCGAATGGGTCGTGGGAAAAGCGGCCGTGGTCAAGGGGATCGTCATGGCAAAGCAGAAAAAGGAGCATGCGCTGCTGTTGACCGTGAATACGGCCGAAGGCGCGCTGCTGGCCACGTTCACGAAGAAGGTCGACGAGATCGGTCTTCTGGTCAATGAAAAGGACGTGGTCGAATTCACCTTGCCGAAGTATGCGCCCTTTATCTCCGATCCGAAAATCATGCGAATCCTGAAGGAGCAGCAGGCAGCTCCCGAGCCGGTCCCTGCTGCCGGGCCCGCGGAGAAAGGCACGAAGGAAGGAACACCCCGGCAACAGGGGAAGCGCTCCAGAGAGTTGTCAGATTAAGACGAGAACAAGCATCTGCACCTTGCGTGCTTAGCACATTGGAGCACCGGGCTGCCCAAAAAAAGGTCTTTTTTCTATGGCCCGGCTCGCAAGTGTAGGCAGGTTTTGTGGATTGTCAGAGATCCGATGCGCATGCAACGCGAAGCAAACGATCGCGGACAGCGGGGGGTGGGTGAACAGCGAGGAGCGGAAGCAGGATCGCATCTTGCACGAAGAAGTCACTGATAATGGAGATGTTCCGAAAAAGAGAGGGGAGCATATCCCCCCTCTCTCTCTGAACAGGTTGCTTGATCTCAGACCGCCGGCCGTGCTCTTTCCTGGATGGTCCGACGACGGGTCACTTCCCCGTTCCGTAGGCAGCGGCGAGATACTCGATGATCCTGTCCGCGTCCTCCTGCGGGATGGGTGCGCCGAAGGCCTTGACCATCTTCGTCACCGTGGCGGTCCACTGTGCCTTGCTTAGTTTGGGCTGCATGGGGATGTACTCGGTCCCGTGACAGATGGCGCAGAACCCAGCTGCCTTATCACGGTTCGGTCCATCGGCGAGATCGAAGACCATGACGGGAAGCTCGATGGATTTTACACCGTCCTTTTGCTGCGCCTGCAGGTCGCGGGAAAGGCCCGACCCAATCACGACGGAGAGGACTACGATGATCGTCAGCACAAGGGTCTTGTTCATGGCATCCTCCTATTTCACCTTCACGATCAGGGGTTCGACCTTGTTCCAGAGATAGCCCGAGGGGTTCCACAGTCCTTCGAAGGGCTGCGAATCGCCGATGCTGTTCGTCGCCTTTGCCATGAGGGTATAGGTCCCGGCCTTCGCGGGCTTCCAGGGCAGTGTGAACTGGATCCAGGAGTACTTGCCGAGGTCCTTGCCCAGGCCTGCCTGGCTCCACGNNGTTTCTCCCTCAGCCGGCGTTATGATCAGGGACCGGGTCGACATGCGGTGGATCGGAATGGTCCGGGAGGGCTTCGATCCCGGCGGGATGCAGCCGCACTCCGTGTCCGGGATGCGGTAGGCAGGATTCATCCAGAAGCCTTCGAAGGCCTTGGTGTTCACTGAGATGTCGCTGAGCGATTTGACCCAGTAGGTGGCGTACCAGCCGGGCACGATCAGCCGAGCAGGGAAGCCGTTCAGCATGGTGAGCGGTTTCCCGTTCATCTCATAGGCGATGATGATGTCCTCTTCGAGGGCATGGTCCATGGCCAGGCTCTTGACGAGGTCCGGCACGGTCGGGAGGGAGCCGCGGTCGAGCCCGTTGAAGGACACGTCCACGGACCCTGCCTTGAGGCCTGCTGCGTTCAGCACATCCTTCAGGCGCGCTCCACCCCAGGTCACGTTGGCCATGGCGCCGTTCTTCCACTGGCCGCCTGGCACTCGGGGCTCGAAGAAGCTGCGGCCATTCCCCGCGCACTGGATGACCGCGGTGTACGAGACCTTCTCGAACTTCGCGAGGTCGCCGAACGAGAGTTGCAGTTCCTTCTCTGTGTTGCCGCCGACCTTGAGGCGCCATTCCCCGAGGTCCACAGAGGTCGGGACAGGAGTGATATGCCAGCGGACGAAGACGGCATCATTGGGTGTAACGAGCTCGTTGAAATAGGAGAGCGGCGTTTCGAGCTGCGGCGGACGGGACGTGAGCAGGATGAGGTCGGTCTTCTCGGGGAACTTCACAAGCCTGCGCTCGTAAGGTGCGGCAAGGGCATCGAACGGCATGCCTCCCAGCGCCGTGACGGCCGTTACCGTGCCTGCGGTTTTCAGGAATTCCCTGCGCGTGACATTACGGATTCCCATGGTTGCCTCCTTTTCCGCCTCCGCCGAAGGTCGCCGGAGGCCCGGCAAGTGTCAGTGCGAGAATACAAAACAATTATAGCGCGAAAAATGACGTAATGAGCCGAAACATGCTCTTCTCTTCGCGACGGCGTGAAGAGCGTGAGTGAACCTCAAGCGATCAATAATTAGGAAAAAAGGACTATGCTGTATTGCCTTCCTTTGACCCCGCTTTTATCTTTTTCCGCAGCCTGGTTGAAGCTCCCTGCTTGCAGCAGGCTGTAGGGAAGCGTTGATTCTTAAAAGAGAATATTTATCCTGATCGCTCGCTATTCCCGATAAGCTGGGGGAATGCGCTCGCTCCAGAATTCGCACTGTTGCGTAATGAAATAATAAGCCCGTCTTCCTTTTTGCATACACCCTTCGCGTTCTCGACAAAAATATTGGTTTTGTTTTGCCCCAACTCCGGGCAGGCCAAAAAAGGGATTTTTTCTGCAGCCCGGTTTGTGCAGCGCTGCCGGCATGCAGTATGTCTGCGGTTCTCCAATGTCCTGCACAATATCCTCGGCACTTCCGTTCGAGTTATCAGCCGCTTCTTTTCAAGAGAACCATCCGCTGTTGTTCCGTGCTAGAATTACTAGAGAAGCTGCACACAGGCTGAATAGTGCGCTGCATAAAGCCCCTGCTGTCGAGTGTCAGCATTCGGCAGGGGATGTCCTGTCTGGACCTCTCTCATGAAGAACCAGCAGATCGCGGACATATTCAGCGAGATCGCGGAGCTCCTGGAGCTCAAGAACGAGAACGTGTTCCGCATCCGCGCCTACCGCAGGGCGGCCCAGAACATCGAGGCGCTGTCCAAGGACGTTGCATCCCTTTCGCCTCAGGAGCTGGAGGCGGTCCCGGGGATCGGGAAGGACCTCGCGGCCAAGGTCCGGGAATTCCTCGAGACCGGCAGGATCGCGAAGCATGAAGAGCTGAAAGCCGCTGCTCCCGGAGGACTGCTCCAACTTCTTCGCGTGCCGGGCCTGGGGCCGAAGAAGGCGAAGCTGCTCGCCGACAGGCTCAAGGTCGCGGGCATCGACGACTTGGAAGCCGCCGTCCGCGCAGGCAGGCTCAGCGGCTTGCCCGGTATCCAGAAGCGGACCGAGGAGAACATCCTGAAGGGCATCGAGCTCCTGAAGCGCGGGACCGAGCGCAGGCCGCTCGGCAGGGTCCTGCCACTGGTCGAGGAGATCATCCACGCCATACGCAACAGCGCGCACGTTGACCGGATCGAGGTGGCGGGCAGCATCCGGCGATGGAAGGACACGGTGAAGGACATCGACATCCTCGCCACCTCCCAGGACCCCGCAGCCGTGATGAACGCGTTCGTGAAGCTTCCGCAGACGGGCAGGGTGCTCGCCCACGGCGAGACGAAATCCTCGATCATCACGGACGACGGCATCCAGGTCGACCTGCGCGTGGTGGACGAGGATTCCTTCGGCGCCGCGCTCCAGTACTTCACCGGCAGCAAGCAGCATAACATCAAGCTCCGCGAAATGGGCGTGAGGGCCGGGCTCAAGATCAACGAGTACGGCGTGTTCCGGGAGCCGGGCGAAAAGAAGATCGGGGGAACAAAGGAAGAGGACGTGTATCGGGCGCTCAAGCTGGCCTGGATCCCGCCGGAACTCAGGGAGGACACTGGCGAGATCGAGGCGGCGCTGGAAGGGCGGCTGCCGGACCTGGTGACGCTTGCGGACATCAAGGGCGATCTCCATGTGCACACCAAATGGTCCGACGGCAGCCATGACCTCGATACGATCGTGCAGGAAGCGAGGAAGCGGGGCTACCACTATATCGCCGTCACCGATCACACGAAAGGGCTCGGCGTGGCGCACGGGCTGGACGAACAACGCCTCCGGGAACAGATGCGGCTTATCATGAGCGCGAACGAAAAGCTGCGCGGGTTCAAGGTCCTCGCGGGGACCGAGGTGGACATCCGGGCGGACGGCAGGCTCGACCTCGCGGACAAGGTGCTTGCGGGCCTCGACATTGTTGTGGCGTCGATCCATTCAGGGTTCAAGCAGACGCAGGAGCAGATGACCCGGCGGCTGCTCGCAGCGGTGCGGAGTCCCTGCGTGAACGTGATCGCCCATCCCACGGGCCGGCTCCTGGGCGAGCGCGACGCCTATGCTGTTGATCTGGACGCGGTGCTGAAGGAGGCCGCGAAGTACGGCGTGGCCATGGAGATCAACGCCTATCCGCTCCGGCTCGACCTGAACGACCTGCATATCAGGATGGCGAAGGGCTACGGCGTGCCGCTGGTCATCAACACCGATACGCATGTTGCGAACCAGTTCGATTACATGGCCTACGGCGTTTCGGTCGCGCGCCGGGGATGGGTGGAGAAGAAGGACGTGCTGAACACACTGTCCTATGAGCAGCTCATCAAGCGATTGAAGGCCTGCAGATCGAGAAAACAGCGCGTAAAAGCATCGGCATAGCGTTCACCAGCCTACCCGGTTCAGTAGTATCCCGCATCCCTGCATTGCTCTCACCCAAAGGCCCCGCTCCTGATCTCTTGCCGCGCGGTATAATAGAACAAGGGAGATCGGACAAAGGGCCTTGAAAGGAAAGTGATGGAATATGCCGAGAGAGGATATGATCGAGGTCGAGGGAACGGTCGTGGAGACGCTGCCCCATACGCTGTTCCACGTAAAGCTCGAAACGGGCCAGACGGTGCTTGCACACTTGTCGGGCAAGATGCGCCTACGTCACATCAGGGTCGTGAATGGCGACCGGGTGAAGATCGACCTTTCACCCTACGATCTGACCAAGGGCAGGATCACCTACCGGCTCCGGCAGGCAGCCGCGTGAACCGGCCAGCGCCGGATTACTGTGCGAGCACCAAAGAATGCAGGTACGGGTATGTGCAGGTGGCCCTGCTCAGCACGTGATATGGAGTGCTGCGATCACGGTCCTTGCGCCCTGCAGCTCGTTGTACAGCTCGACCGCTTTTGACGTCCGCTCCACCTTCAACTCGATCCCCTGACCGGCGATCCGGTCAACGGTCTCCCGGGGAACGCGCATGACGCCGGCATAGCCTGTGCCGATGATGAGCACGTCAGGCTTCGCCTTGAGCGCTTCGCCAAGGTCGGCCGGCTGGAGCAGATGCCCCTCCTTCCGCCACCACGAGGCGTCGACCCTGTCGGGATAGATGATAACGTCCGATGCATAGGTCTTTCCGTCGATGACGATCCTGCCGAAGGAATAGGAATCGATCTTCATAGCCTTGCTCCTTCCAATATGCTTGCAGAGCATCTCACCACGGAGGTAGGTCGACACAGAGAAAGGACCGGGGAAGAACCAATGATGTATCCGTGACCTCAGTGTCTCTGTGGGTGTATCTCGTTCTTTTGTTCTTTGGGGCGGATCACGACCCGGCCTTCCTCTCCCTCGCTTCCCTCCACCTGGACATCAACATCCATGAACTGTCGCACCACCCAGAGGTTCGTGAGCAGATGCCGGGTGACGCGGCTGGTGGTGAATTCGGACGTGCCTTGGCAGAAGGCGAGCCAGGGCACGATCTGGTCCGCCAGGTGCGGGTCCAGCGCGCCCTTTGACCGCAGATGGGAAATCAGCCCGTTGCACGCCTCGTCAGCCACCTCCTCGGCCCGCTTGCCGATGGCGCCGAGGCCGCCGAATCCGGCAGAGACATGCTCGAACTCCGCAGCAAGGAATAGGAAGGAGCCCTTGCCGGGAGAGGTTGCCGATAGGGTCTCGATGGACGCGTCGATGCCCTGGCTGTTGAGGACCGCGATCGCCCGGTCGCGCTGGCGCGTCGCGATGTGGCCGGGAAGGTTCGAGACCGCCGAGATGCCGGTAACGCGCGCAAGCCCGCCCCGGTCGATCATGGTGAGCGGCCGGAGCGCAGGGCTTGGCGTGATCCGGGCGGAGACCTGACCATTGCCCATGGGATACCAGCCCCAGGATGCGATGGAGAGCTCGATGCGCGCGCCGAGGCGGTCGAGCAGGGGACCGACGATGGAGCTGAGATAGTGGAATGGCGGGCTCCAGGGCACGTGGGTCCCGCCGTTCACCATGACCACGGACGGCTGTTCCGCGAAGCAGAGGGGCAGGAGGATGGTCTGGAGCACGAGACTGACGCTGCCGGCGCTGCCTTGCTGCTCGGCCACATCGAACCGGTAGGAACCGCCGTTGGTCCTGTTCGGCCGGAACTGGAGCGCTGTTGACGAGAGCTCTGCACCCTGGACCTCGGCGCCGGTGATGGACGCGGCAGCCAGGACCGCTGTCCGGTGCTGCGGACGGAGGCCCGGGTTCTTCCTGGCCTTGCGGATGTTCGTGATCTCCATCGGCTTTCCGAGCACGCAGGACAGGGCGAGCGACGTGCGCAGGACCTGGCCTCCTCCTTCGCCGAAAGAGCCGTCGATGCGCACCCTGTCGGGACCTGCAGTATGGATCATATTATAATTATAGACGCTTTTTTACCGGGACCACGTGGGGGAACTACGGGGGACGTTAGTTATCACTGTGCATAAACTCCTACTGCGGAATTGAGCAATAACGCGGTTAACTATTTGATGGGCCCCTAGGGGGCTGGACTTGAGTCATGTACCCCCCAAGGGGAACATCGAGGGTCTCCTGAAATTCCATTTACATTTTCCCCGTCGACCGCTATAATGCTCCGCAGCAATGGACAGGCGCGCCAAGGCCGCCTGCTCCCTGCGTGGACACGATGAGGATCGCCGGCATACAGATGAGCGCGGGGGCTGATGTTGAAAAGAACATCAGCCGCGCCGTGGAGATGGCCGGGGTGGCCGCCGAGAAGGGTGCCAAGATCATCGGCTATCCCGAGCTCTGCCTCTTCCCCTGGTTCCCCCGGAAGGAGGATCCGGCGGCGCTGTCCCTGGCCTGCGAGGTCTCCGGCGCGATGGTGGCCGAGTTCATAAAAGTGTCGCTCAAGCACCAGGTCGTCATCGTGCTGCCCTTTTTCGAGAAGAGCGGGGACCGCTGGTACAACAGCGCCGCGGTCATCGACTGCGGCAAGGTCCTCGGTGTCTACCGCAAGCTTCATCTCCCCGACATCCCCTTCTATAAAGAACGGTTCTACTTCTCGCCCGGCGATGCCGGTCTTCCGGTCTTCGAGACCTCCCGCGGCAGGATCGGCGTCCAGATCTGCTGGGACAACCTCTTCCCCGAGGGCACGCGAGTCCTGGCGCTGAAGGGCGCGAACATCGTGTTTGCGCCCACGGCTGCGTCGGTCGAGAGCCACACCCTGTGGGAGCGGGCAGTCGCGTCCAATGCCTTCGCCAACAACCTCTTCATCTTTCGTGTGAACCGCGTGGGACAGGATGACGGCATCGCGTTCTACGGAAGGAGCTTTTGCGCCGGGCCCTGGGGCGAAATGGTCTCGGAGCTTGCCGGGAGCAAGGACGCCATTGTGATCGCCGATCTCGACCCGAAGGACCGAGACGCCGCGATCGAGACCTGGGGGTTCCTGCGCCACCGGCTGCCTGCGGAGTACGGCGATATCGTCAAGTAGTCCTCACCGGGCCTCCCAATCTGGTATAATCCTAGACAAGCGGACCACAACGACCTTCACCGCGAGGACGCGATGAGCGCGAGGTGAGAGCGGAGCAGTTCCTCGTGGTAAGCCGTGCCTTCGCGACCGTTCGTCTGAGTTCGCCGAGGTCCTTCGCGGGTTCTAGGTGCGTTCGACATCTCCTTTTCGACAGGACAACCGATCATGCGTATCTTCAAATACCGCGGCCGCGTCGTGCGGGTAGTCATTCTTTTCCTTCGGGTGTTGCTGAGCTACAAGCTCTTTTCGCTCCGGAACCTCTTCACGTCCGCCACGGTCCGGCGCGAACGGCTGAAGCGACTCCACTCCCGGAACGCGTTCGTCATCCGCGAGCGGTTCGTCCGGATGCGGGGCATTCTGATCAAGATCGGCCAGTTCTTCTCGTCCCGCGTCGACATCCTCCCTGAGGAATACACCGACGAGCTGTCGAAGCTCCAGGACCAGGTCCCGCCGGCGCCTTTCTCGGACATCGTGAAGCGGCTCACCGAGGAGCTCGGCCCGCTGCACGAGATCTTTGAGTCCTTCAACGAGGTCCCCATCGCGTCGGCATCGCTCGGCCAGGTGCACCGTGCGTGCCTCCGGGACGGCGACTGCATTGTCGTAAAGGTCCAATACCCCGGTATCGACGAGGTGATCGCCGCTGACATGCGGGCCCTCAAGTACATTATCCGTATCCTTAGTGTCCTGTACCGGCAGGTCAACCTCGACGTCATCTATTCAGAGTTCTCCCGCATCGTCGCCGAGGAGCTGGACTACCTCCTCGAAGGTAAGAACGCCGAGACCTTCGCCCGGAACTTTGCGAAGAACGACCGGATCAAGATCCCCATCGTCTACTGGCCCTACACGACCTCCAAGGTCCTGACGCTGGAGTACCTCGAGGGCACCAAGATCACAGACTTCGACGAGATCGACCGGCTGGGGATCGACAAGAAGGGGACCGCGCATATCCTCGCCGAGGCCTACGCTCAGATGTTCTTCGTCGACGGCTTCTTCCACGGCGACCCGCACCCCGGGAACATCTTTGTCCGAACGGGCCCCGAGGTCATCCTGGTGGACTTCGGCATGGTGGACCGTCTTTCGGCGCGGAAGAAGGAGGAGCTCCGGCGCGCCTTCATCGCCATCGTGGAGCGCGACAGCCTCGGCCTGGTGCGGGCGCTGGTGGACATGGGCTTCATCCCGCTGACGCGGGACATCCAGCCGCTGGTCGTGTTCGTGGAGCGCCTTCTGCTGAAGTACCGCGACATCTCGCCTGGCGAGTTCAAGGCCATGGACATCGAAGAGATCGGCCGCGACATCCAGCAGGCGGTACAGCTCAATCCCTCCATCCAGATCCCGAACGACTTCATCCTGTTCGGCCGCGTCGTGGGCATGTTGAACGGCCTGAGCTCCCGCCTGGACCCGGAGACGAACATCATCGAGATCTCGGCGCCCTACGCCAAGCGGTTCATCCAGTCCGAGGAGATGTCAGCCCAGGGGGCGCTGAAGCAAGTGGCCGGTGCCGCCCGCTCGCTCGTGCGGCTGCCGAAGCTGCTGCAGGAATTCCTGGTCACCACGGGCCGCGGCGAGTTGCGCGTTGAGATCGCGTCCCGGGACATCGTGCGCGTGCTCCAGCACATCCACAACATCGGCCGCGGTTTCATCCTCGCAATCTTCGCCGCGGGCGCGGGTGCGGCGGCCGTCATCTTCCGCATCAACCGGTTCGACACCGAGGCCCTCTGGTGCGCCGGCGCCGCCGGATTGCTGCTGCTGGGGGCCGTATTCTTCATGAGAAGAGCACGGCAACCGGTCTGATGCAGACGGCGCCGCTACCCGAGGAGGAGCAGATCAGGGCGGTAGTGCTAAGGGGACGTCGTTGCATCCGTTGCGTTCCGCCACCAATCGATAATAATGCAATCTGAGAACCAGCGTTATAGATGCTCCCCAAGATGGGCTTGCTGATAAGCCAGAGGAGAAGAAGTTGTAAGTACGAGCGAAAAGTCGTGCCTTCAATCCGGCGAAAGAGACCTTGGTTCTTTAGCCTTTTTATTCTCTAAGCAAAGGTGCTCATTACGCATACATCGTCTCCACTTGCAATTCATTTTACTTGCTTGATAGAGACTACCGTTCAAGTTGTAGAACGACTCCGTAGTACAGCAGTTTTCTATACAGTCTCATTATTGATAAAATTCGTCTCATATTGACGCTTCTCAGAGCAGCATATCACATAAAATAGATATAATATCAAATAGATAATTTTTTCATGAATTGGCATAATATATGCACTATAATTAATTGTAATTCCATTAAAATATAGGAACGCGGTTGCTGATATAGTTGATAATTCCATTACATTGCCGTCGCATTCTCCCGGTCCGGTTCATTCTCATCTCATCGGGGCATAAGGAGTTTTGTATGCACAGGATAGTTGTCACGATGTTGCCGGCGGTCCTCGCGCTTATCCTCTCCATGGTCACGCTTCCGGCGTTCGCGGAGCCGGGCGTCACGCCCAACCAGATCACGATCGGCATGTCCACAACCCTCTCGGGTCCTTCCGCTTTCCTGGGGACGAGCTTCCGTGCAGGCGTGGAAGCGTATCTCGGCAAGGTGAATGAATCCGGTGGCGTGCACGGGAGGAAGATCAGACTTGTGGTATACGACGACCGGTATGAACCCACCAGTACGGTCGCGCAGGTGAAAAAACTGATCACCGACGACCAGGTGTTCTGTCTCCTGGGGAATGTCGGCACGCCGACAACGCTGGCGATCAAGCCCGTCCTCGAGGAGCACCGGGTCCTGCTCTTTGCGCCGTTCACGGGGGCCGAATCGCTTCGGAGGCCGGTCAGCCGCTATCTGTTCCATTACCGGGCAAGCTATAACCAGGAGATCGAAGCATT
>JAFNGD010000224.1:0-2721 GCA_017885365.1 Nitrospirota bacterium | reverse complement strand
GCCCGTTGCAACGAGCGCCTACACGCGGAACTTTGAGAACGTGTTCCCTGCCGTGGATGCCCTCATGAGGGAGCATCCCGATGCGGTGGTGATGGGCGGGACCTACAGCGCCTGCTCCAAGTTCATCCGGACCTGGAAGCTGAAGGCCGCCCTCGCCGGGAGCGACAAGGATACGGTCTTCATGAATGTTTCCTTCGTTGGACCGGACCGCCTTGCAGCGATGCTGGAGGTACATGGGGACGGCGTGGTGGTCTCCCAGGTCGTTCCGCCGTTCTCACAAGGAGGCGGAAACCTCCCTGCCGTCAACGAGTATCTGTCGGCACTGGGAAAGTACGGCGGTGGAGCGGCCGCCGGCTTTGGAAGTCTGGAAGGCTATCTTGCGACCAAGGTCTTTATCGAGGCGCTCCAAAGGACGGGCAAGAACCCCACGCGCGAATCGTTCATCGATGCGTTGGAAAACATTCGAGCCCTGGACATCAAGGCCGGGAACATCATCAGCTTCTCGAAGGACAACCACCAGGGGTCCCAGGAGGTCTATATGACCGTCATCAAGAACGGCGGCTTCCTGCCGGTAACTGATTGGCGAGCCCTCGGGACGCGCTGACAAAAAAAGCCGTATGGCCCCTGGTCATACGGCTCTTTTGTGTGCGCCGAGCGGATGTCCACGGAAAGGGCATCGGATATCTCATCATTCTGATCCGCCGCGAGCAATAAGATAAATAAATAGTCCTTGTAAAATTCCTTATACATCATGTATACTGCCGCCGGTCGCGAGGCCCTGCGAACGCCTGCGCTTTTATGAAATAATATGCAACAAGGAGCAACCATGAACAGGAAGCAGTTGGTCATTGTCATCAGCATCAGCATGCTGTGGATAGTCTTTGCCGGGGCGGGCACTGCCCGCGCCGAGACCGGCGTCACGAACACGCAGGTCACGATCGGCATGTCCACAGCGCTGAACGGAGCGGCATCGTTCCTCGGTACGAGCTTCAAGATAGGCGTCGAAGCGTACCTCAATACCGTGAACGACGCGGGCGGGGTGAACGGTCGCAAGATCAAGCTCATCGCCTATGACGACGGGTATGAACCGAAGAACGCCTTCACGAACGCCACCAAACTGATCAAGGAGGACGGCGTCTTCGGTCTCCTCGGGAACGTGGGAACGCCTACAGCCCTGGAGATCCGGAAGATGCTCGCCGACGAGAAGGTCTTCCTGTTCGCCCCTTTCACCGGGGCGGAATCGCTCCGGAAGCCGGTGGACCGGTACCTTCTGCACTACCGCGCGAGCTACAACCAGGAGACCGAGGTGTTCGTCAAGGGCATGGTGGACGTCCTGGGATACCGTAAGGTCGCGGTCTTCTACCAGGACGACGGATACGGGAAGGCAGTGCTTAGCGGGGCCACCCAGGCGCTCAACCGGAGGGGCCTTGCCCCTGTGGCCACCGGCACGTATACCCGCAATTACGAGAACGTGACTGAAGCGCTGGACAGGATCATGTCGGCGAAGCCCGATGCGGTGGTCATGGCAGGGACCTACAGCGCCTGCGCCAAGTTCATCACGATATGGAAACGCAAGACGATCCTCGAAAAACGCAAGGACCCGGACCCGGTGTTCATGAATGTCTCCTTCGTCGGTCCGGACCGCCTGGCGCAGCTGCTCGACAAGTACGGGCAGGGTTCGGTGGTGACCCAGGTCGTTCCGCCGTTCAATACCGCCGCCACGAATTACCCGGCGGTGTCCGACTACCTCGCTGCCGTGAACAAGTATTTTCCGATGGTGAAGCCCAACTTCGTGAGCCTCGAGGGGTATCTTGCCACGAAGGTCTTCGTGGAGGCTTTGAAGCGGGCGGGGAAGAACTTGACGCGGGAGGGTTTCATCGACACCGTGGAGAGCATTAAGGACCTCGACATCCAGGCGGGAAACAAAATCAGCTTTGCAAAGGACGACCACCAGGGGTCGCAGACCGTGTATCCCACCGTCATCAGGGGAGGGAAGTTCTACTCCATCGATGACTGGAACGCCATACGACACCCATGAAGAAAGGCTGTGCGCGGCCTTATGAAGGTTCCCGGTGAAACAGCAAAGCCGTACGTCCCTTGGGACGTACGGCTTTTTTTTCGCTGACCGACGCTGATACTAATCCGCACGCACCAGGTCCTCGAACCGGATATCCACGCCGAAGACGCCGATAATATTGCTCTCATCGTCGGCGATGGGCGCCGACACGGTGATGCAGAGGGCGCCGGTGATCTTCGAAGTGTAGAAATCCGAGACAAAGCTCTTACCGTCCTTCATGGGGCTGATGAACCACGGCCGGTCGGAAAAATCGTCGCCGAGCCCGGCGGTCTCGAACTTCGCCTTGTTCTCGATGTCCGTGATGTTCCGGGTGATCTTCTTTCCCTGCGCGTTCACCACATAGGCGAACTGGATGTAGTGGTCCTCCTTCTGCAGCTTCTCCATCACCGGCTCCTGCTTCGCCGGGTCCATGGTCCGGATCTCGGGCCGCGCCACGAATTCTTCCACGATATGGCGGGCGACCTCCGATGCCTTCTTCTTCAGCCGGTCCAGGTCAGAGACGAAGTACTCGGGCAGGTACTTCTTCGCCTTGTCCAGCAGCTCGTCGTGGGACATGCTCGTGGTCCTGCCCTGCTCGTACTGCTCCATCACCCATTTGTTCATCTTGGCGAGCCCGGGATGGCGCTTGTCGATCTTCTTGTCCG
>JAFNGD010000223.1 GCA_017885365.1 Nitrospirota bacterium | reverse complement strand
GGCAGCATCATGCCCAGCGCCATGATGCCCGTGGAGATGGCGTAGTGGGAGGTCTTGTACTTTCCGTCGGCCGAGTACATGAGATAGACCGTGAAGACCGTGAACCCCATGCCGTAGCCAAACTGCTCAAGCGCCACGAGCGGATACACGAAGGTGAGCGAAGGCTGCGCCCAGGCCATGTAGACGAAGAAGAGGTCGGGCAGATGCATGACCAGCACCAGCGGCCAGACGCAGCGACGCAGCCCGAACGTCGCGATGAGCCAGCCTCCCAGCACCCCGCCGGTCACCAGCGCCAGAATGCCGACGGTCCCGTAGACGATGCCGACCTGCGACGTCGTGAGCCCCAGACCGCCGGCCGCGCGCGGGTCCAGCAGGAACGGCGACACGAGCTTGAGCAGCATGGCCTCGCCGAGACGGTAGCACAGGATGAAGGCAATGAGCACGCCGATCCGCTCCTGCTTGAAGTAGGCGGCAAAGACCTCGCGGAAGGAATGCCGTTCTGCATCGGCAGTCGTGCGTCGAACATCAGATGCCGGGAACGGAAGGACACCATAGTGGTAGGCAGCGACCGCGAGAAAGATCCCCCCGGCAGCCGCCATGACCAGGGTCCAGCTCAGCGAAATGTTACCGGTAGCGAGCTCGATCCTTCCCGCCAGATACACCAGGAGCCCGGAGCCGAAGATCATGGCCAGCCGGTAGAACCCGGACCGGAGTCCCACGAAGAACGCCTGTTCCTTCCCGGTGAGCGCCAGCATGTAGAATCCGTCGGTGGCGATGTCATAGGTCGCCGAGACGAAGGCAGCGGCAATGAACGCGGCCAGGGAGAGGAAGAAGTACGAGCCCGTCGTGAGGGACCAGGCGGTGAAGAGCATACAGACGGCCATGGCAGCCTGGGTGGCGAGGATCCAGGTCCGCTTCGTAGAATTCGTGTCCACCAGCGGCCCCCAGAACATCTTGATGACCCAGGGCAGGTAGAGCCAGCTCGTCCAGAAGGCGATGGACGCGTTGTCAACGCCCATCTTCTTGTAGAGGATGACCGATACGGTGTTGACGAGGATATACGGCAGGCCCTCGCCGAAGTAGAGCGAAGGGATGTATGCCCAGGGATTGCGGGAAGCATGTTGTTTCGTCATGAGCGTTAGAGTAGCAAATTGATGGTGAAACAGCCAGAAAAAATTGCAAGCACTTACATGCATTAAAAAAAGGCGGTCCCGGTTGCGGGACCGCCTTATCTGCATCATATCAGAATTATTTTCGGTCCCTAGTTAGAAGCCGACCTGTTTGTAGGTCACCTCGCCCGGGACAAGCGGAAGCTCGCATGTCTGACTCGGTGAGCCTGACTTGCTTGCTGTGGCTGTAACGATCACGGCAGAATTATTATAGGCCACTGCGCTCGATGTTATCATGTTCCCTGTATCAGCCGCAGTCGCGGTCCGCGTCGGCGGTGAAACCAGCGAGGTCCCGTTCGTGCCGTCATTGTAACCCAGAAATACAATCGCAGGAGTGCCGGAGAAGGTGACGCCTGAGATCTTATTGCTCATTGTGGCAGCATCGAAGGCATCCGCCAGGAGCCACGCCCTTGTTCCAACACCGCCGCTGTAGGCAGACCCATTGTACGTGACGGAGTTCACCATGCTGTTCATGTCTGTGAGCGACATAGTGCCGAAGCCCTCGCCCGAACCATTGCTCAAATCCGGCGCTTGTGTCATGTTTCTAAATATCCTGCTGTTCCATGATGTATATTGTATTCCGCCGGACGTGCCGCTCATGTTCAGATACAGATCGGTCCCAGACGGCACGCTCAAGCTGTACGATCCGCCGGTCCCCGACGTCGTCTGCGCAATCGGGTTCGAATTGTCAACGTCGGCGGGATGGCGCGCTGTAATAGTCAATCCGGGAACTGGGACCGATGTCGTACCGGTCCATGCAGTTGCCACGCCGCTTATGGTTACGGTAGTCGGCGTCGGCGGCAGCGTCCCGCCCCCTCCGCTCGCGAAATCCCAATTGAGAACGTACATTCTGCCGTAGCTATCATAGGACTCCATCCAGAGGTTCGCCCACATCGGCGTCACCGCGCTGAAGGTCGTCGTGTCGATGGTCGTGCTCGTGGCGCCGCGCTGCAGATTGTTGCCAATTCCCCGCCATGAGCTGCTGCCGTCGGACCAGCCGAGCCAAACCCAGCTCACATATTCATTCGCCGGGTTCGTCCAGCTAACGGGAAGGGTCCCCGGAATATGAACGATCGAGATGTCATGAGTGGTCGGCGCTGTGAGGGTCGGAAAGAGCGCCGCGTTCAGGTTCGCGGTCTTTATCGGCGCCTTCGCGAAAATCTGCGTAAAGGAATGAATCGGCGTGTCCACACCGAGGATCACCGACGCAGCAGACACAGCGTAGAAATTGAAGGTGTACGTCGCATTGTCCGGGATCAGGCCGATGGCGGAATCGCTGATGTAGTACTGGGCGCCATAGCTCGGCGCCACTGGTTGATACAGGCTGAATACCGTGTTCGGGAAGACCAGTTCCATTTTCAAGCCACTCGCA
Source organism: Nitrospirota bacterium (assembly GCA_017885365.1). The sequence goes on along the minus strand of JAFNGD010000223.1, from coordinate 19,006 downwards.
GGCAGTCCGGGGCCTGTCACGATTGCAGACTGCACACCATGATTCGACGCATAATTATATTCATCATTCAGATAAAGGTTGAAGCCTGATGCAAGCGTTGGGCTTCCTGATGCCGGGACATGCATACTTGCCAGGGCCTCGAGGTCAAAATTCACCCAACGACGGTCGCCGTAGAACAGCCACTTCGTGCCGTCGTATACCATGGAACTGACGAAGCTTCCCGAGTCAGAACCGAAAACATAATTGACATTGATCCAGCATCCCTTCGTATAGGTGGTTCCGGTCACATCCATCGGCCCGGAGATGATTGCCGTGAACTTTATTCCCAGGGGGATCCCGTCATCACTAGCCCAGTTGGCGATCTGTGTTGCCTTATCGGAAACGCCGGCGTCAAGCATATCAGTGGCCACCAGGGGGCCTAGTTGGCTATTAACGTTTGTCTGCGACGGAACTGATGTGGCCCAGAGAGTTTTGAACTTTTGCCAAAACACATTGATTCCATCCGCATCNNGCCGTCGTTCCATTATACGTGACATTGAGATAGTCAAGCGCCTTGTCCACGCCCGTGCCGTCTGCGTTGAAGCTCGCGGTCATAAGGTTCGTCGTGGTTGACACCCCGGCCGAGATCAAAAGCGGCGCTAGATCGTCATTAACCTGCGTTTGTGCCGCCGAGAGGGTTGAAGCGCTTATCTGGCTCCCATTCCAGGCCGAATACGCGTTTGAGGGCAGTCCCTGATACGCATTGGCCACAATAAGATCCGTAATCGGCGTTATGTTGATATTGCCTTCCGCGACCGCCGCGGAATATATCCTGATCGTCTTCCCGTTCACCGTTCCTTCAGCGTACATGATGTAATTCGCCGTCAGGTTGGTTACGTCGAGGCTGAAATGACCCGTATTGTCGATGTTCGCTGATGCCGTGGCCCCGTTCGCGCCTTTCACATTGACAACGCCGACGATGGGCGCGCCTGCTGCAGCGACACCGGCAAGAGTTTTCGCGGGAGGATTATTATTGTTGTTGCTACTACTGCCGCCCCCTCCGCCGCAACCCGCTACGATGACCATCACAAGCAGCAATAAACCCGATATACTTAACCACCTTTTCTTTAACATAGTCTTCTCCTTTCAAGTTGAAATGTACGTCTTATTAAGACGTTTGGTGCGATCGCTCTCAGAAATATTCCTCACAAACATGCGCCTGCGCACTTTTCATTCTTCACCTTTTTCATCATTTTGTTTCCCAATCAATCGTCGTCCCGGGCTTTGCCACGTTCAGGATCGCGAGCAGTTCTTCATGCGTTTTGAAGGGTTTCTGCTCCTGCGTTCCCACGACCTCTACGATACCGGCTATGTTGTCCATTCCATCGTCCCGCCGATAGATGCGGACAATATAATTTTCCATGGATAAACCTCAGGGTGGAGTTTACTGATGGTATGCGGGAATAATAATGCAGGGAAGCTTACAGGAGACTTACAGATGGATTAAAATTATAATTAATTTTGGCGAAAAGGCAGAATTTGGAGGGATTGAGTGTAAAAAAGTAGCATTGACCGCGAGATATCAGGGTGAGAATTATTCACCCATTCTGCCGAATCGAGTAATAGACCCCTTCCGTCTTCGACGACGGTTTAAGCCCGAGCGAGCTTTGGAGAACACCACAACACCGGTGGTATGTTTTGATCGCTGCCGTCTGCTGCCCCATCTGGTGATAGCAGGCCATAAGATGCTGATAGAACTCTTCCGCAAGATCGTCGATCTCCAATCCCTTCAAGAACACCTGCACCGCATTATCATACCGTCCAGTATCGACCCAGTGGCGGCCCAGACTGCTGACCGAGTTGTGGAACCTGGCGCGAAGTCGCTCCCGCAAAGAAATGCTCCATGGCTGCTTCGTATCGCCGGGGAGGAAGTGGCCTTTATAAAGATTGATGGCCTTTTCGAACAGGGCTGTTTCGGATTGCGCACTGGTGATTTCAGCGGCGCCGGTTTTTGTTCTCCCTTCCGCATTCCGCAATCCGCATTCCGCGATTATCTTCTCGAATGCCCCCACATCCGTCCAACAGTACCTATCATCAAGGCTCAGCATGCCGTCGCGTAGAATCAAGGCCTTTTCATTGCCGACCAGCTTACGCAAACGGTGGAGCGTGGTGTCGAATGCAACATGCCCGGTGTCTCCTTCGGAATCAGGCCAGAGCTCGTCGGTCAACTGCTCTTCGCTAACGTCCCTGCCGCCGAAGGCGATCAGGGCCTTGAGCAGGGCGAGCGGCTTCTGCTGGACCTTGCCGGGGAAAAGCACGGGCTTATCATCAATGTTCAACTCGAACCTGCCGAGCGTGTAGATCTTGACCGGCCAGGGCCAGGATTCAGGGACAACGAGTGACGAATCCGGGACAAGGTTGCGCTTCCGGATAAGGGTCTGTACATACTCCACCTCGATACCTGCGTCCAGGGCTATCGCACAGAGATACACCATTGCCCGCGGGTCCCACCAGAAAAACACACCCATATAACCCTGGCTGCGTCCCAGTGACATTGCTTTGCGCAAGACTTCGATACCTGCCGCTGTCTCTCCCCAACGCAGCGCGAAATACGCCTTAGTGACGAGACACGCAAACTCCAGCGACAATCCCTGCCACTTACGGTTGGATTCGAGCGCCAGGGCAAGATAAGCTGTTGCCCGCTGATGATCCCCCAATGCATCATAAATATTGGCCATATTGTGATTGCATAGCTCTATGTTCGTTATATTTCCGGATTCAATTGCACCGGCAAGCGCTTTCTCGCCCGAGACCAACGCGCGATCAAGGTCACCAAGCAGGAAAAATCTCCACGCTGACAAATGGTGTTGAAGGACCACATTCTGGAACTGGCCAGTGGCGAACGTTGTCTCCATCTTAGTCAGATATCGGCCCGCGAGCGCCAAATCCCCCCTACACAGAGCGCTGTAGGCTCCGAAACCATAGAGAAAATTATTCCAAATGTGAATACCATTTTTTTCCGCCATTTCGATGCCTTCCTCGATCAAGTGGAGGGATGCATCGAAATCAGGAGAAAAAATATTGTTCGTTACTGCCTCGCCCCAATTACTGGTTATTATCAGTAGGGGCGTTGTGAACGGAGTCCGGGCAATGTTTCTGATTTTCTCAACCATCCTGTAGCTCTTTGCTTTGTCGCCCACCCACAGGTAATAATTGGCAACATGCAGATATGCCTGCAGGCGCTGGCCTGCATCCGCGATCTCTTCGGAGGATTTCAGCGCCCGCTCCACCCACTTTTTTATTTCCGGATGGTCCGGACGCCTGAAAACCAGTGCGTCCACCATACAGGACGCCACGCGCGCTTCGATCTCTGGCGACGGGAACGAAGGATCCGCTTGCATTCGGCCGTCAAGCCACGTTATCCACCGGTCAAGCGGGTGAAAATCATTCCACTCATAGAGGAAGGTATCAACGATCTCGGCCCAGGCAAGCAGCAAGCCGGCCGTATCTCCTTGCGTTTGGAATAGATCAAGGGCGCGCTCGAACAGCGCGCGACTCTGCGGCGGATTCACCGGCTTTTTGCATACCCCGAGCCAGAAAGCGAGCCACGGCCGGGAATCGAATACCGGCTTCGGAATGCGCTCGATCCACTCCATGAGCGTAGCGAACCGTCCCTGGCTGGCCAGGGACGGGGCATGGGTCAATACCAGGAGCGCGTAGCCGTCCCAATCGCCTGTTTCGGCCAGAAGCTCCGCCGAGGATTCCACCTGGCCCGACGCAAGAAGCAGCTGGGCGGCCTTTTTCTTGATCCTGAACGCTTCGTCCTGTCCGATGAGCTCCTTTGCCCTGCTGAGCAGGAACTCCCGGAACAGGGGATGATATTGGTAGACTAGTTCGGGCGTCGCGTGCCGTTGAACGAAGAAGTTGCTGCGGCTGAGGCCGGAGAGAATATGGTCCGCGTGATCATTCCCCGTCAGTGCCGCTGCGTTTTTTGCGGTCATCGACGGGAAGAGCGCTGTCCTCACCAGAAAATCCCGGGTCTCAGGATCCGTGCTGCCTAACAGTTCTGCGGCGAAGTAATCAAAGACACCCTCGGTATTTCCGTTCGATAGATCTCCCGTATCTCCATAAACCGCAATGTGTTCCGACATCAGCACCAGGCCGGCGGCCCAGCCTTCAGTTTTTTGAAAGAGCGCTTTGAGCGCGTCATCTGGCGGCGGTTTTTTGCCTCGCGACTCAATCAGCGCCCCCCCTTCATCGAGGGTGAACCAGATCTCCTCTGTGCGAATGACCTCCAATCGATCTCCCGCCTGGAGCCGCGCGTAGACCGGGGGAGGATCGGCGCGGCTCACGATCACGACGGAGACCCCCTCTGGCGCTGCGCCCAGTCCGTCCCGCAGGACCTCATGGAACCGGGTGTCGGCAGGGACGTCCTGGTAGTTGTCAATGACTATGACGGGACCGCGCGGAAGCTGTCTCCGCCTGGCCGCGGCGCGTTTCGGCGGGGCCGACAGCAGTCGCGCATACAGCTCTTCGAAGTAGCGTTTAGTGAATGTCGGGATGCCGAGAGAATATTCAGGCGTGAAGAGAGGCAGCGGTTTGCGGTACTTCGGTGCGACGCTCTTTGCCGCTTTCCCCAGAAAGGAGAAGAAGGTTGCGATGTCCCCGTCGCCTTCGTCCGCTTGGTACCAAAGGCAGGGCAGCCTCCGGCTGTCAAGCCAGCTTGCGACGAGCGTCGTCTTGCCGGAGCCTGCCGGCGCGGAGATCCAGATGATCCTGCCGCCGGCGGTGCGGTCAAGATGTTCGTACAGCCTGCCGCGCTCGACGACTCCTGCGAGACGCGGGCGGGTCAGTTTTGCGATCTGAGGTTTGATGCTCAAGACCTCCCCCGTATCTACGGTCCGAAGCAGCAGGTAACTTTGACATCATGTTATAGATATTGCCGTTACTGTCAAGCGAAATTACGGGCGAAAAAAAAGGCAGGGCGCCTGCCCTGCCTTTTCTCAAGGGGATGATTGGTCCTATTTCTGCTGCGCCGGCGCCGCCGTTTCCTGCGGTTTCACCTCGGCCCTCAGCAGGTCCAGGCTCTTTTTTGCATCGGGGATAAACGCGCTGTCGGGGTACTGCTTCATGAACTCGTCCAGTTCCTTGATCGCGGAGGCCGTGTCGCCCTTTTCCGCGAACGAGATCCCTTCCCTGAACTCCTTCAGTTCCTCCTCGGTCACCGGCTCTTCGCCCTTCTTTCCCTTCCAGTAGAGCTTGCCCCTGCTGCTGTCGTCCTTTGCGCCGCGCACTCCCGCCACACCCGTGCTCACCGAAAGGCTCTTCCGGGGTGCGATGACATCGATCTTCTTCTGCAGGTCCTTGAACCACGAGGAAAGCCCCGACTCCTTCTTCTCCTGGGCCGGAGCCGCGGTGATGCACAGAGCGAGCATGCTGAACGCGATGATAGATTTTCTGATCATGTGATCCTCCCTTTGGTAATAGCGGATTTCGAATTTCGGATTGCGGAATAGAAAAACGGGAAAGGCTGTTTGGTCCTCATAATCCGCAATCTATAATACGCATTCCGCAATTTACTTTGACACTCCCAGCTCTGCCGCGAGGTCGCCGTACCAGCGCAGGACCCGCGGGTCCGCAGCGACCGCGTCCCGGAACACCTTCCGGGCCTCGTCCTTCTTGCCCGTGCGGAAGAGGACCCGGGCAAGGTTCATCATGGTGCCCGTGTCTTGCGGCTCGGCCTTCAGTGATGCCTCGTAGGCCTGGCGCGCCTGGTCGAGGCGCTCCTGCAGAAAATAGATGTTGCCGATGTTGTTCAGCGCCGTGGCGTTCTTCTTATCCACGGCAAGCAGTTTCTGGAACTGTTCGAGGGCTTCGGGATACATGCCGTTCTCGCCGTAGAGGATGCCGAGCTGGGCAAGGGCCGCGCCGTCGTCCGGCGTCTTCTTGAGCGCAGCGAGGTAGCCCGCCGAAAGGTTCGCCAGCCGCTGGCGTCCCAGCGTCTCGAGCTCGTCCTTGAACTTCGCCTCGATCTCCTCCTGCTTGACATGGATCTGCCGCATCTCCGTGGGCGGAAGCGTCACTGGCCGGAACTGCTCCCATGCCTTCTGGACCTCAATGATATCGGTCTTCCCCTTCACCAGCCAGTCGCGGTATTCTTCAGCGCCTTTCTGCCATGCGCGGGTGAAGGGAGAGCCCACCATGGTCATTTCCACCGGCACCCAGACCGTTCCCCGGTGGATGACGAGCAGGGAGTCGGGGAAGCCCAGGGACTGCTTGTCCGCCTCCGCCACCCCGGTGTTGAACATGATGAACACGTGCCCCGGTACGTCCACCAGCGCGGTGCCGATGCCGATGTTCTCGAGCGCCGCCAGGAACAGGACCGACAGGTCGTCGCAGTCGCCGCTCTTGCGCGCCAGCGTGTCGCGGGGGTACTGGACATAATCCACGGCCCCGGCCTTCTCGGAGAACTCCTGGAACGGGCTCGTGGGGTCGACGATGTACGACAGGCCGTACACGCCGAGGGCGTCATAGAGCGTCCTGGCGTACACCAGGGACGGGTGCAGGTTCGGGTATGCGTCCACGTAGGGCTGGATCACTCCGCGCGCGAAGTCGGCTACCGGCGGGTCCTTGGGAGTCACGAAGGCCCCGATCTTTTCTTTCTGGTCCCAAGACATGGCGTGGCGCTCATAGAGCGTGACCGGGAAGCTCCGCTTCACGGTCTTCGCCTCGCCGGCGATGTAGAAGGTCAGCGCGGCCTCGCTCTGGAGCGGCGTGTTCTCCGTGACCTCAAGGATCCTGTTGTTGAAGACCGGTTTGATCAGGAGGTCCGCCTCCTGCTTCGGGCCGATCTCGGGGACATCGATCTCGGTCGGGAAATCCATGTAGTCCTTGATGGAAAAGGTGAGTTTCGCCGCCGGGAAAGGATTGTCCGTGTTGTTCTTCAGCACGACCTTGCCCAGGGAGTGGGACTCATAGTGCTTGTACGCCGACGCGAAGATCTCGCCCATCTCGATCCGGGCGATCTCGACCGGCGGCGCGGTGAGCGACGCCTTGGGCGTGGTGGCGAACAGCACCTCGCTGGGCGGGCTTTCGTCGCCTTCCTTGCCCACGGCCGTGACCTGGTAGTAGTACAACGCCTCGTCCGCAAGCGCCCCGTCAACGAACAACGGGCGGTCGATCTTGCCGACCTGCTCGAACCCGGAGCCGAGCTGGCGCGTCCGGTACACCCGATAATGGTCCACGAAGGGCTCCAGGTTCGGGATCCACGAGAGCGTGATCTGCTTCTCCGCCGTGTCGATGTGCATCTTCTTCGGCGCGGTCGGGACGAGCCGCGGCGTGACCGCCGAGACCATCTTTGACGGCGCGCTCTCGTTCCCCTCCCTCGCCTGGCCGCTCACCCGGTAGTGGTAGGCCTGGTTGCTCGGAAGCCCGCGGTCTACGAAGAACGGCTCCGCTGTGGAGGCGAGGAACCTGAACTCGGCGTTCTGGGCGTCGGCGCGATAGATCTTGTAGTGCTCCAGGGTGCTTTCGGAGTTCGGCTTCCAGCTCAGCTGGACCTCGTTCATCTTGGGCTGGGCTGCAACCTCCGCGGGGACCGACGGCGTCAGAAGGAGCGTGAAGACTTGAATGCGGTTGTTGCCGCGGTCGCCTACATAGAGCCGCGTGCCGCCCTCCAGGGCGAGCCCCGCGGGCGACCGGAACTCGCCGGGGCCCTTCCCTTCGTTCCCGAACTTGCGCAGGAACTTGCCTTCCTGGTCAAAGACCTGGACACGGGCGTTGCCCCCGTCAAGGACGTATACTTCTCCGTCGGGAGAAAGCACGATGTTTTCCGGGTCCTTGAACTCTCCGTCCAGCCTGCCCGCCTTCCCCGTCTCCCACTGGAGCATGCCGGAATGGTCGTACTTGGCAATGCGGTTGTTCCCGCGGTCGACGATGTAAATGTTCTCGCTCCCGTCCACGGCGAGCGCCACCGGCTCGGCGAACTGCCCCTTCTGGCTGCCCGACTTTCCAAAGGCACCGAGGAAGAGGCCCTTGGCGCTGAAGACCTGGACCCGCCGGTTCCCGGTATCGGCGACAACGATGTTCCCCTTGAGCGTCAGCGCGACAGCGGACGGCGAATCGAACTCGCCCTCCTTCGAGCCGCCCCTGCCGATCACCTGCAGAAGGCTCCCCTCGCGGTTGAACTTCTGCAGACGGTCGTTGCCCGTATCGGCAATCCAGAAGTTGCCGCTCACGTCCACCGCGATCCCGCGCGGGTTCTTCAGCATGCCCGGTTCGCTGCCGCGCGTGCCGATCTTCCTGCCGCCGATCACGTTCATTGCGGCAACGGAGTCGCCGGAGAGCCCCCAGAGACGCTTGTCAACAACGAGGGCGACGACCTCTCCGCGTATTTCCGTCGTGAGCGCCACGGAGGTCGGCGGGGAGACCGGGCCGGGCAGCGCCCCCTCGCCCTTCTCGCTGATGAACACCTGGAGGGTATGCTTGCCGCGGTCCAGAAGGTGGATCTTCGCCTCGCGGTCCACCTTGATCCCGGAAGGCTTTATGAACTGTCCCGGACCGAGGCCCTCAGAGCCCACGGAGCCCAGCAGCTTTCCCTGGGGATCGAACTTCTTTATTTTGAGATTTCCGGTGTCGGCGACATAGATGTTTCCGTAGTCGTCGACGGCCAGCCCCTGGGGACCGTCGAACCCTTCAGCCCCCTTCCCGCTGCCGCCGAAGGACAGGACCTGCTCTCCGCCCGCGTCGAAGATGCGCACCTTGTTGGCGTTTGCGTCCAGGACCACGATCTTGCCCTGGCTGTCCACGGCCACGTCCACCGGGGACTTCATCGGGTCCTTCTTGTCGGATAAGGTGAGCTGTCTCAGGAAGATGCCGCCCGTGGTCAGGACCTGTACGCGTCCGTTCCCGGCATCAGCGACGTAGACCAGACCCCGGGCGACGCTGATGCCGCCCGGATCACTGAACTGCTTGGGCCCTGAGCCGCGGGTGCCGAAGCTCCGGAGGAAGACACCTTTCCCGTCGAACACCTGGATCCGTCCGTTGTCACCGTCTACGACGTACACGCTCCCCTGCTCGTCCACGGCAATGCCCGAGGGGTACTTGAACTGGCCGGCCTGGTCGCCCTTCTTGCCCCAGCTCTGGATGACCTTACCGGACAGGTCGAGGACGACGACCCGGTGCGCGTCGGAGTCGGCGATGTAGATGCGGTCGCCGGCAAGGGCAAGGGCACGGGGCTCGTTCAGGAGACGCTGGGAGGCCTTCTTGCCGGCCTCGCCGATCTCGCGCACGAACTCGAACTGCTGGTAGGCGAAGGATGAAGAAGCGAGGAATATAAGGAAGAACGATAGGATGGAACAGCGGATCGAATGGCGAACTGGGACCATGAAAACCCTCCCGGAAAGATCGATGTGTATATTAAGAAGGCGCAGGATCTGCCCAAGGAACGACTATCGATATTATACAGTAATTATAAAGAAAGCGTTCTGTGGTGAGCCTCCCCTAAGAATGCAACAATTATAACACAATCCGCACCTAAAACAAAAGAGGAGAGTTTATACCAATATTATTTGCAGTATCCGGGCTACAGGCTTTTTTGGTACACTCCGACCAACCCTCTGATTGCCAGCCCTTTGATTGACTTTTGCATATTCTTTATGATATGGTTGAAAAAATTTCTTCCCTGAGGGAAAAATGCGAAGATATACTATCATGCTGCTTTCATTTACCACCTTGACGCTGCTGTGCTTCTGCATACCCGGCATCGCGCGAGCCACAACATTAACCGTGAGCAAAATATGCAGCAATCCGTCCTCTACCACGTGTTTCACGACAGTTACTGCAGCGATCAACGTTGCGAACAAAACAACGAATGACAATATTATCATTGAACCCGGGACGTATACAGAATCAATTACCTTAATAAGCAATCTGCCGATATCCGGTGTTGAGACAGCAAGAACGATCCTCCAGAATTCGGGATCTTCCACAGCCGTGATCACGGCCAACGGATTAACGAGCGTTTCCATCTCTAATCTTACGATCGTAAGCGCCTCAATCGGCATCCAGGCTGTGAATTCAGACGTTACAATATTTAATAACGTCTTCTGGGGAAATACACAGGGAACAGCGATCCTCCTTCAAAGCAATTCATCGGGTCAGATCTTTAATAACACTTTTTTCCAGAATCAAACGGCCATAAGCAGTCCTGTGGATATTACGATTCGGAACAATATTTTTTCAACAAATAGCACTGCCCTATCTGCCGTCGGGATAAGTCAGTTCACGAAAGTTACTAATAATGATTTCCACCTCAATACGAATATGGGTCCCTTTCCCTACGACCAGGCCAGTACTCTCGAAACAAACATTCCGAATCCCTTTCATACGGATCCCGATCCGAAATTCGTCAAATCTAACGTAACACCGCCAAACATGGACCTGCACCTGCAGGAAGCCTCGCCCTGCATTGGCACAGGTTCTTCGGCGGTCGATATGGGCGCTTTTGGCGGGGCTGATGCCGATACGATACCGTTCATTATCTCCGGCGTGACACTAACTTCGCCGAGTTCAGGTTCAATAAAAGTGGACTGGTCGGCGAATAAGGGCTATAACGTGACCAACAGTGATTCAGCCAAACAGGGCGGCTATAATGTCCATTACAGTCTGAACAAATCCGGGCCGCCGTATGACGTAAAAGCCACCGTCTCGAGCACCCTTACGAGCACCGTCATCAGCGGCCTGACCACGACGGCGTCGCCGCCGGCAGCACCGACCCTCGCACTTGACGGCTTTGCAAGCCAGACGCTTCTTCTAAGCTGGTCCACGAGTTCATTAGCGACGAAATATATCGTGTACTATACTGATACGACCGCGGCGACCCCGGAGCAGTCCACGGAAGTTGGTAGCAATGTCACGTTCCCCTATGCTCTCACAGGACTGGTGAACTTACACCACTATTCCGTAGCGGTCACGGCTGTTGCACAGCCGACATATCACTTCTCGGTGACCGCTTTCGATTATACTGTCGCGGGAGCAGGTGGAGATAATCCTGGCGTTTCCCATGAAAGCGAGTACTCATCGCCTGAAGTTCCCATCGCTCTGGGTTCGGCTGTTGAAAGCAGTCGCTCCAATGCTCTCAATCCCGCAGATACGTATCCTGAATCCATCAATACTTACCCCGCTCTTCCGAATTCAGGTTGTTTCATCGCCACGGCTGCATATGGCTCCTATTCGGCTTCACCGGTGCAGGCACTGCGTGAATTCAGGGACCGGTATCTCGTGACCACTGCGTCAGGAAGGGCCTTTGTCAGCTGGTACTATACCTATGGGCCGAGGGGCGCGCAGTTCCTGAACGAACATCCGGAATGGAAACCCGTCGTGCGCGCGGCGCTGTTGCCGGCCGTCGGCGTGGCGCTGTTCCTGACGCATACATCATCGTGGACCAAGGTTCTGGTCGTTCTAATGATAGGCATGTTCATCGTGCTGTTTTACTATAGAAAGAAGCTGCTCCCCTTTGGAGGCCTCCAGTGAACAGGGCCGTCTGGAGAGGACTGCTTCTCTTGATCATGATCCCTCTTGCCGCGCAAGCCGCTGAGCCGGCCCCGGAGCGCCCTCATTGGTCCCTGGAATTGAAGGGCGGCGTTTTCATCCCTGCTATCGACAATTGGTCGGCCTATTACGGTAGGCGCGATACCAGCGAGTTCGGAGGCTCGCTGGCATATAAGCTGCTGAGGCAGATCGAGGTCGGTGTCGAAGGTACGTACATCAAGGACCAGGGGCAGGGACGTGCACCGATCCACAATATTGCCACCGGCAACGTCACGTATGAACTTGCGCCGTTAAACGTGTTCATCCTGGCACGAGGGGTCTTCAGTGATAACCAGTGGCTCATACCGTACGCCGGCGGCGGCTGGACGCGGATGTATTATCGGGAAGAGGTCCAGTACCAGGGGACCATGCGCGGATCAACGGACGGATACCACACACGCGCGGGACTGCAGATCGTGCTGGACAGTGCGGACCCCAGGGCGGCCAGCAACCTGTATCACGACTACGGCATCTTCCACTCGTCGGTGTTCATAGAGACCAGGATCACCCGTGCCATGATCAACGACCTCACCGGCGCGTCCGTCAACCTCGGCGGGACCAGCTACCTCATGGGGATTCTGCTCGAGTTCTGACAGCCGGCAGGCCTGACCGATTCCCACTCCCGGGACCTCATGTACTGCGGCCGCGTAACGGATCCTTGCTCCACTTCGCGCCTCCGCTCATCTCATGGGATGCTCAAATAATAAAAGCCGCGAAGCGATCCCTTCGCGGCTTTTGCTTTTCCGTTGAACCGTCCGGTGTGGGCTACCCGACCACCTGCCCGTCACGGATCTCGATGGTCCGTCCCGCCCGCTTCGCGTTGTCCGTGTTGTGCGTCACCATCACGATGGTGTGGCCTTCCTTGTGCAGGTCCTGCAGCATGTCCAGCACATTGTCACCGGTCTTCGTGTCCAAGTTCCCCGTGGGCTCGTCGGCCAGGATCACCGGCGGTCTGTTCACGATGGCCCGGGCAATGGCGACCCGTTCCTGTTCCCCGCCCGAGAGCTGGGACGGCAGGCGGTGCGCCTTGGCGTTAAGCCCCACCTTCCGGAGCGCGTCGAGTGCGGCGTCCTTCCCCTTCCCGTTCATCCCCGGCTGGACCGTGAGCGGCAGCATGACGTTCTCGACGGCGGTGAGATAGGGCACCAGGTAGAAGGACTGGAATACGAAGCCCAGGTACTCGCGCCGGAAGTCCGAGAGCTTGTTCGGTCCCAGGGAGCCCAGGTCGATCCCGTCCACGGAAACGACACCCGAGGTCGGATGGCTCAAGCCCCCCACGAGGGACAGGAGCGTGCTCTTCCCGGAGCCCGACGGCCCCATCACGGCAACGAACTCGCCGCTCTCGATGCCGAGCGATACGCCCCGCACCGCCGGGTACTCTTCCTCGCCTGCGTGGAAAGCCTTGGTCACGTTCTTGAGATCTATGAATGCCATATCATCTCCTGTTTTGTTAATGCTTTAATTCCAGGCCTTCACCGCAGAGCACGCGGAGAACGCAGAGCACTTCAATTCTGATTTGATTGGAGCTCCCCGCAGCAATCTGCAGGAAATGCGCTTACTCCTGGATTCAACTAACACACCAAAGATTCTGTATTCCTGGTTTTCCTCAGCGACCTCTGCGATCTCTGCGGTAAAAAGCTTTTACAACGTTCTTAATGCCTCGATCGGGTCCATTCTGCCGGCGCGCACAGCCGGGTAGATGCTTGCCGCGAGCCCCACGAGGACCGACGCGAGGACCGCGCCTACGGCCATGGCCGGATCAAAGACGAACTTCAGGTTATAGGCGCTCATGAGGTACGGCGCGATGAACCGCGGACTGAGCGTGCCGACCGCGTACCCCGCGATCCCGGCGAGCAGGCTCACAAAGAACGCCTCGATCAGGAGCACCTGGATGATGTGACCGGTCCGGAAGCCGATGGCGCGGAACAGGCCGATCTCCTGCACCCGNNGTCATGGCGAAGAAGATGATCATGCCCGCCACGATCAGCAGCAGCAGCGAAATGCCGAGTGAGAACCGGTGGAAATAGTGCATCGCCTGCATCTTGAGCTCCACCGTCTCCTTCACCGCCACGGCCCGCGCCCCGGGGAGCACGCCGTTCACCTGCGCGACCATGTCCTCGATGGGACAACCGCCGCAGAGCGCAGCGAGCTCGATGAGGCTGATGGCACTCCCCTTTTTGAACTGCGCCTGGATCGTCTTCAGGTCGGCAAAGATCAGCGCATCGTCCTGGGACCCGGTGTTGTCCAGCACGCCGGACACGCGGAACGTCCCGCCCCCCAGCGTCACCGTGTCGCCGGGCGCAAGGCCCAGCTTCGCGGCCGCGTCCTTCCCAACGAGCACGCCGGAGGGGCCGTCGGGCTTCATGCCCGCGGCGACGCGCCACCACTTCTTCAGTTTGAACTCCGCGGGCAGCTCCGCGCCGGCAACCATCACCTTGGTCCCCTTCACCTCGGAAACGACCAGGAGCTTCGGCGCCACGGTGCTGATGTTCTCATGGTTCTTGATGGTCTTGATCTTCCGGGCATCGTCCAGGGTAAGCGACCTGCCGCCGGTGTTGATGGCCGAAACGGTCATCCCGCCGTAGGACAGCGGCAGGTCCTCCGTGGCCGGTAGCACCAGGATGTTCGCGCCGAACTCATCGAGCGTATGCATGACCTCGCGGTTCATGGCGTCGCCCACCGAGGTGAGGGCGACGGCGGCGGCGATCCCCAGGGCAAGGCCCGAGACCAGGAAGAAGGTCCTCCCCTTCTTCCGGCGCAGGTTGTTGACGGCGATATCGATCAATTTCATTATCTAATCCTTTTTCACTGATGAAACTGCAGAAGATTAAACCTTTTTTCACCGCGGAGAACGCTGAGACCGCAGAGAAGTCAGGATTCGGGGTTTGTCTTTAAACCATTACCCTAGCCTTCGAATTTCCTCAGCGCTCTCTGCGAACTCTGCGGTAAATGCCTTTAGGATCTTGCCTTGCGCATTTCTAAATCCGCAATCTACAATCCGAAATCCGCAATCAGAAATACTTCGCGCCCTCTTCCAGGTCCTTCGCCTTCACGACCAGCGTCTTCCCATCCTGGCTGTTCGTGAGCGGGATGGGACTGCAGCCGCCGGTGATGTGGCCCACATCGGTGGACTTGAAGCTCATGCCGCAGTTGTTGCAGACCATGGTCTCGCCGTTCTGTCGGTAGCCGAGCTTGGCATGGTAGCAGCTTGTGCAGGAATCCAACGCCACCCGCACCGTTCCGTCGGACGCACGGAGCGCGAAGAACTTGATGTCCTTTCCGTTCGCGTTGTAGACAAAGTAGCGGGCCTCGCTCCCCTTGAGCGCGTCGAGCGGGACCTTCACATCGCCGTTCTCGGCCTTGAGCGCAGTGTACTGCATGTTCCTGTTGCCTTCCCGCGACGCCTGACCCGACATAGGCCGGTCCATGGACCTCGCTCGCGAGGTATTGCTGTAGACCAGCCATCCCGCCACGACGAGCGTGATCGCCGCGCCGATGATGATGGCCGTCTTCGGGCTCTTTCTCTCGCCGGCGAGCACCCTCGCCTTCTTCTCATCATGCATGCCCGCCCCGCAGGCCTTGCAGAACTTCGCTTCACCCTTCAATTCCACACCACACTTCGTGCAAACCGCCATGACTGCCTCCTTTAAATGCAAAGAAAATCAAATTAAGGATCTTTTTACCGCAGAGGACGCAGAGGAAATTAAAGTCAAAAACAAGTTTTTGGTCTTTGTCTTAAAACCCAGGCAGGAAGACTTTGACTTCCTCGCCTGTCTTCCCTCAGCGTCCTCTGCGGTGAAACAGGAAGTTATCTTATCCTTTGACTTTGCTTCCTACATCTCCGTGATCGTGCCATTCTGGTACCGGAGCGTTTTTGCGATCTTTTTGTTCGCCACGATGTCCACCTGGACATGACAGCCGTAATCCGTCACCTTCGTCTCCACCGGCCCGCTGCCATTCTGTTTTTTCCAGTAGGCCAGCGCTGCAGCACGTGCCGCCTCGCCCTGCGCTGACGTCTGCTGCGAGCCTGCACCCGGACCTGCTTGGGGATTGCATCCCTGCTTGCCCGGACCCTTCGCCGGGTCGCAGCCCTGCTTCGCTGCGCCTTTCGATGGATCACATCCCTGCTTCGCCGCTCCCTGCTTGCCGCCGCAGCAACCGCCCGAGGACGGGAGCTGCTCATCCAGGGCCACCCGCACCGCGGCCTTCGCCGTCGCGTTCTGGAGCCACTGGTTCAGGCGGGCATTGGCATCGGCTGGACCGGCAGCCTCGGCCATCACCGTCTGGTCGATGAACTTCCTGATCACGAGCCTCTGTTCCAGGCCCTTCCGGAAAGCAGCTATGCTGCCGTACCGCTCCACAACCCTGGCCGCGAACGCCTTTTCGTCCAGACCCGACGCTGCCCGCATAGTCTCGACCGCTGCATGCACTTCGTCGGCCGACACGCGGACATCGGCTTTCCGCGCCTCCTGCAGCGCGATCCGCTCGGTAATAAGCTCCGAGAGAGCCGCGTACCGGAGCTGTCCCTGCATCTCGGCGGGAAGGCTTGCTGCGTTGCCGTTCGTCCGTACCGCCGCCTCCAGCTCGGCCATCGTGATCGCCTCGCCGTTCACCTCGGCAGCCACGCCGTTCGGCAGGATGAACTTGTAGTAACCGATACCGGCCGCCAGCAGTAGGACCGGCACGAGCAGCAGCGCGTACCAATAGGACCGCACGCCCTTCCTGGCAGCCGCACTGAGGACACTGCCGCACTGTTCACAGAACAGGGCATCGGCATCGTTGTTCGCATTACACTTGCTGCAATTCATGGTTCTCCCTCCTGTAGGTCCAATGTCGGGGAACTATAAAGCAAGTCCGTTGCCAGAGAGACTTTCGGTCATCTTGCGGAAAATCAAGAGGATAGGGCAGCACTTCGGGAGGGAACCAGAGGCCGCTGTCGGATATGCTACAGCGGGATCATGAATAGACACAGATTGGCAGGAACTGCTACCAGCAGAAGACCCTGTCGTGGCTGAACACATCCGCCACCAGTTTGTCGTACGATAGGCCGCCCTTGGTCAGGTCGATGACCGTTGTCTCATTCCGCGTAGACTGCACCTCGATGATCTTCCTGGTCGAGGCGTCGGGCGCGGTCTTCAGGATATGCAGGATCTTCATCGATGCCTCCTCGTATCAGTAGGGAACAACAATGTCGTATTCCAGGAGCTTCTTCGCCATGTCCTCGAGGGCGATCGTCTCAACGCCGTCCTGAACGACGTTCGAATAGAGCTTGAGGCCGAGCTCGTTCACCAGCTCCAGGGGCCGGGCGACCTCAGGATCGCCGGCATCCAGCTGACCGTCCAGTACGAAGACCTCGACGATATCATCCACAAGCGTCAGTCCGCCGGCCACGCGGAGCGCCTCGCCCTGCCGGTCCCGCACGATCATCGCTATCCGTTTTGTATCGCCCACGGTCATCTCCCCGGCCGAAGCCCCTAGAACACCAGCACCCGTTCACTGTCGTGCAGCATGCCCGCATTGTCGTACTGGCTGCCGTAGGTGATGTCTGCGGCCTTTTCCTTGACGCCGAGCTTCTCGCACATGTAGTCGCACACTGCGACCTCGACGCCGTCCAGGTCGAGCAACTCGAGGAACTTCGGGTCCCGGGTGAACTTGACACCCTCGTCGGTCACGAAGATCCGGACGGGATGCCCCGCATGATCCGCGGCCTTTACCACGCCGGCGATGTGATCCAGGTTTGCATATTTCGTTATCAGGATGCCAAGCTGCTTGTCGGCCATGCCGCACCTCTTCGCGACCAGATCGGGAACGGTCCTCTCTTATACCTCTCCGGGGACCATAATGCAACAGCGGTGTGGCCCCGCCAACCCTCTAGACAAACAACGGGATTGCGCTCGTTCCTGGATTCAGGACGCAAAGAGGATGTTCAAACAAACAAAACATTGTGAACATTTATGATACTTAAAGCACTTCTATTTTATCTGCACCGCCATTCACAGGTTCGCGCAGGCATGCCACTTTGTTTTCCGCTTTTTCTGACTAATACGGCCACTCATGTGCGCTTACGCTACGCACGCGCAGGCATGACTGTGGTTTGCCGGGCTATCTTCCGGGCATGCTTGTGCGCATACCTGTTCATGGGATGCAGGGGTGTCTGGTACGGCAAAGACTTATGTCTTTACCCAAACCCCGCATGTCCCCGGAGCGGCCCTACGAAATTCTTGGGCACACGTCTTGGCCTAAGGCAGCGTCCCGCAAGGGCGAATCCAGGAGCAAGCGCATTCCCTGGGCTTTTTTGGGAATAGCGAGCGATTAGGATAAATAGTATTCCTTGAGGATCGAAGCTCCATTCAGTAATCTTCAGGGAGCTTAAACGCGCATGTCTGAGGCCGCAGAATCAAAACTGCCCCTCACCCCTACCCCTAATAAAGATTCACCCTCACCTNNCCTTTGCTTCCTCTCCCCTCTGAGGGAGAGGATAAGAGGAGAGGGGGCATCATCTCCGGAGAGGAAAAAAGGGAGAGGGTGCTTAGCTATCGAACCGGGCGAGCGGACGTGGCCAACCCCACCCAGCCTCCCCTTAACAAGGGGAGGTGCGGAGGGGTCAGTTCAGGACGGGTCGGGGATGTGCAAAAAACACATCCCAACGCCGTCGCGATGAGCCGCCCTGTGTGTAGAGATGGAATCCGAATGATAGATCATTTCTTTCCGATGACAAGGAACACCGGGAACTCACGCCTGCCCTTTCCCTCGATCTCCTTCGCGACAACCGCCGCGGTGACATCGCGGACCGCGGAGAGGCCCGCCCGCTCAAAAAGACCTTTGACCCGCGCCCGGTCGAAGCCGAGATGCAGGACGCCGGTATTGTCCCCGTGGAAAGATCCGTCCTCGGTATCCAGGTCGGCAACAGCGAGGGTCCCGCCCGGCAGCAAGGCGGCAGCCAGCTGCGCGATCAGCGCCGTGGGGTCCGGCACATGGTGGAGCGTCATGCTGCTCACGATGAGATGATACCTGCCTTCGATCTTTCCGCCCTGCTCAAGGTCCAGGAACTGCGTCCGCACGTTGGCGAGCCCCAAGCCGCGCGCCTTGGATTCAAGGACAGAGAGCATCCCTTGCGAGCTGTCCATGCCTGTGATGCTCCTGACCAGCGGCTGGAGCTTGAGCGTCACCAGGCCCGTGCCGCAGCCGAAGTCGAGGGCGTCCTGGTCCTTCGCGGGCGAGACCTCCCGGACCATCGCATCGGCAACGTCCTGGGCAAGCTTTACCCTGCCGGGGTTCGCATCCCACTGAGCTGCTTCCTTGTCGAAGTCCTTTCGTTCCTCGTGCTTCATACCATTCCCGCCTTTCCCATTGACCGCGATGACACGGCCGCAGTATACCATGAAGGCCAACGGGAATCCAGGAGCGAGCGCGTGCCCCGCAGCTTGCTGCGGGGTTA